>JBKPIZ010000400.1:0-4687 GCA_046730495.1 Pseudomonadota bacterium | reverse complement strand
CGGCCGCCAGCGCCTTGCCGTAAGCGGCCTTGGAGGCCTCGGCGGCGGCGCGCTGCTCCGGCGAGAACACGTAGATGCCCGAGCGATACTGCGTGCCGACATCGTTGCCCTGGCGAATGCCCTGGGTCGGGTCGTGACTCTCCCAGAACGTCTTGAGCAGGCGGTCATAGGAGATTTTCTTCGGGTCATAGACCACGAGCACGACTTCGTTATGCCCGGTGCGGCCGGAGCAGACTTCCTCGTAGGTCGGGTTCGGCGTGAGCCCGCCGGCATAGCCGACCGCGGTTACATAGACGTCATCGCCGAGCTCCCAGAATTTGCGCTCGGCGCCCCAGAAGCAGCCGAGCCCGAACATCGCCATGGCGAGCCCGGCTGGGTAGGGGCCTTTGAGCGGTCGGCCGTTGACGAAATGGGTCCGTGCGGTCGGGATTGGCGTAGCGCGCCCCGGAAGCGCCTCCTCGGGCGCGGGCATTTCCAGCTTCTTGCGGAATGAGAACATGGCGGCGGCTCCGTTTCCAGGTATCAGATATCAGGGCTCAGGCAGCAGGTATCAAGTATGAAGCCGATACCTGATCCCTGTTTCCTGATCTCTGAATCCGGCTTCCACTTGCCGCATTTGCTGCTTATGGTGCCGCGCCCTGGGGTTTCGGGGCGCATGAACCCGAAAGCGGCTGCCGGTTTTTCGACAAGATCATGCGCAAATACATCGTTTGAGAGGGGTCACCACATGGTTCGCGCATCCGCTTTCGCCGGGGTTTTTCTCTGTGCCCTCGCGCTATTGGCCGGTTCGGCCCTCACGACGGCAAGCGCGCAACAGTCGGCCGCCCCCGCCGCTGCGGCGCCGCCGCAGCCGCCCTACGGCGCGCCGATCACGCTCGACCAAGCCAAGCGGGTGATGGCCGCCGCCGAGCTCGAAGCGGCAAAAAATTCCTGGATCGTCGCCATCACCATTCTCGACAGCGGCGGCAACATGGTGATGTTCCACAAGGCCGACAACGCGCAGTTGTCGGCGATCACCACCTCGGCCGGCAAGGCGCGCACCGCGCTCGAATTCAAGCTGCCGAGCAAGGCGCTCGATGACGCTATCGCCGCGGGCGGCGCCGGCATGCGGCTTCTCGCGCTCAAGGACATCACGCCGCTGCAAGGCGGCCTCCTGATTCTGGTCGACGGCAAAATCGCCGGCGCTATCGGCGTCTCCGGCGCGCTCTCGGCGCAGGACGATCAGATCGCTAAGGCCGGCACGGATGTCCTGGCGAAGGGTTTTTAGTTAGACCGCTCGTCGTTGCGGGTAGCGCGTCATGGCCGGGCTTGTCCCGGCCATCTACGTCTTTGCTTGTTTGAGATTGATGCCCGGCATGACAGGGCCATGGCAGTTATCTTCGCCGCGGCTTCCAGCCGCCGCGCATGCCAAGGCGGGCCAAGCGAGCTATCGCTTCTTGCCATACTCGTACTGGTACGTGCCGGGTTTGGCCTGGCTGTGCATCATCCCAGCAAACGGCGAGGGAGCTTCGGCGCCTTTCTTCTTGTTCTTGTCCTGCTTCGGCTTCTTCTTTTCCCTGTTGCTTCGTATCTGACCTTTCGCCATGGCGACCTCCAGATTCCCAATGAGTGATTCGTCAATGAACGGCGCAACCTAACCCATCCGCCCCCGCAGCGATATCAGCCTACCCGCGGCAGCGATCACCGCCGTCGCGGCTTCCAGCCGCCGCGCATGCCGGGGCGGCCCAAAGTGGAGCGCGGGCCGGAGCTTTTCGCAAGCGCTGATTCAATGCCCGGCCCCATTTCGTCGAGGGTCGGCTTGCGCGGGCCGCGTTCAACGGCGCCCGGCCGGTGCGGCGCGACTTCGTGATGGAGCGCGATACCCATTTCGTCGAGCGTGGGTTTGTGGATTCGGCTGCGACCCCCCGCCCGCTCGCCGCCGCGCTTCGCGCCGCGCCGAGCGACCTCCCCCTCAAGGGGGGAGGTGCTTTTTGTCGTCGCGGAGGGTGAAATGAATTTCGCCGTCGGATCATCGATTACCGCGAGCTCGGTAGTGCGCAGGCGTTTGATCTCGTCGCGCAGCCGCGCCGCTTCCTCGAAATCGAGATCGGCCGCGGCGGCGCGCATGCGGGTTTCGAGATCGCCGATCACCGCCTCGAAGTTGTGGCCGATGGTGGCTGCTTCCTCGAATTCGCCTGCGCCGCTGCCGGTCGCGATCAGCACGTGGTCGCGCTCATAGACGCTGTCGAGAATGTCGGCGATGCCCTTGCGCACACTCTCCGGCGTGATGCCGTTCGCGGTGTTGTATTCCTTCTGCTTGTCGCGGCGGCGCTCGGTTTCGGCGATGGCGCGCTCCATCGAGCCGGTGACGCCGTCGGCATAGAGAATGACGCGACCGTCGATATTGCGCGCGGCGCGGCCGATGGTCTGGATCAGGCTGGTCTCGCTGCGCAAAAAGCCTTCCTTGTCGGCGTCGAGAATGGCGACCAGCGCGCATTCCGGAATGTCGAGGCCCTCGCGCAAGAGATTGATGCCGACCAGCGCGTCGAAAGCGCCGAGCCGCAGATCGCGGATGATCTCGATGCGCTCGATGGTGTCGATATCGGAATGCATGTAGCGGACGCGGATGCCTTGCTCGTGCAGATATTCGGTCAGGTCCTCGGCCATGCGCTTGGTGAGAACAGTGACCAGCGCGCGATAGCCAGCCTGGGCCACCGTGCGGACCTCACCCACCAGATCGTCGACCTGGGTGCGCGCCGGCCGCACGTCGACCGGCGGGTCGATCAGCCCGGTCGGCCGGATCACCTGTTCGGTGAAGACGCCGCCGGATTCGTTGAGCTCCCACGGACCGGGCGTCGCCGACACGCACGATGTCTGCGGCCGCATTGCGTCCCATTCCTCGAAGCGGAGCGGCCGGTTGTCCATGCAGGAGGGCAGGCGGAAGCCATATTCGGCGAGCGTCGCTTTGCGGCGAAAGTCGCCGCGATACATGCCGCCGAGCTGCGGAATGGTGACGTGGCTCTCGTCGACAAAGACCAGCGCATTGTCCGGAACATATTCGAACAAAGTCGGCGGCGGCTCGCCGGGCTTGCGGCCCGTGAGATAGCGCGAATAGTTTTCGATGCCGGCGCAGCTGCCGGTCGCTTCCATCATCTCCAGATCGTAGAGCGTGCGCTGTTCGAGCCGCTGCGCTTCGAGCAGCCGTCCGGCGGCGTTGAGCTGTTCGAGCCGCTGGCGCAGTTCGAGCTTGATGCCGGAAATCGCCTGCAGCAGCGTCGGCCGCGGCGTCACATAGTGCGAATTGGCGTAGATTTTGACGAATTCCAGCTCGTCGGTTTTCTGTCCGGTGAGCGGATCGAATTCGTGGATGGCCTCCACCTCGTCGCCGAACAGCGACACTCGCCAGGCGCGGTCCTCATAGTGCGCCGGAAAAATTTCGATCACGTCGCCGCGCACACGGAACGAGCCGCGGTAAAAATCGCCGGCGGAGCGCTTGTATTGCAAAGCGACCAGGTCGGCGAGCAATTGCCGCTGGTTCAGCCGCTCGCCGCGGCGGATGGTGAAGGTCATGGCCGAATAGGTTTCGACCGAGCCGATGCCGTAGATGCAGGAGACAGAAGCGACAATGATCACGTCGTCGCGTTCGAGCAGCGCCCGCGTCGCGGCGTGGCGCATGCGGTCGATTTGCTCGTTGATCGAGGAATCTTTCTCGATATAGGTGTCGGTGCGCGGGATATAGGCTTCCGGCTGGTAGTAATCGTAGTAGCTGACGAAATATTCGACCGCGTTGTCTGGAAAGAAGCTCTTGAACTCGCCGTAGAGCTGCGCCGCCAGCGTCTTGTTGGGCGCGAGAATGAGCGCCGGCCGCTGCGTTTCCTCGATGACCTTGGCCATGGTGAAGGTCTTGCCCGAGCCGGTGACGCCGAGCAGTACCTGGCTGCGATCGTTGCGGCGCACGCCTTCGACCAATTCTCTGATCGCCTGCGGCTGATCGCCCTTGGGATCGAAGTCGGATTTGATCGTGAACCGAACGCCGCCTTCGGATTTATCCGGCCGCGGCGGTCGATGCGGCGTCCACGGGTGCTCGCGAAATTCCGGGCGGCCTTCGCGCAGCAGGCGCTCGAGCGATTGCTGACTGGCCGCACTGCCGAATGCACTTACCCCTCCTACCTCCCGCTGTGGACGCGCAAAGCGCGGTCGGGAGGCTGTCTCTTCGCCATATTTTATCGCGCCACCGCGCTCGTCTTCGGTTGGAGACTGTTCCTCCTCCTCGATGCCGAGCGCGCGGGCGAGATCGGGATCGAGTTCGCCGGGCGAGACCGGCGTGCGGCCAACATAACCTTGCTGCGGCGGCTCGGCGAAGCCGCGCGCCACCGAAGCACGGGCGCGGTGCGCTTGCGCGAAGTCGGTGCGACGAGCCCAGGAATTATCGGGCGGCGGCTGCAGCCCGCTCGCGCGCTGGGACGAGATATTGCCCGTCTGCGAGCCGATGCCGGCGCGGCCCTGGCCAATGCCGGGATTGAGCAGGTCGGCCAATGACGGGTCGAGCGCCGGCGTGTCCGGCCGGGCCGCTTTGGCGCGGGTGGGCTTCGCCGGGTCTTTCTTCGAATGTTTTGCCGGATCGCGCCGATGCGGCGCCCGCGGCCGATCGGGGCCTTTCGCCATCGTCACAATATGGGTCGAGTCTGGCGGCTGGGGAAGCACGCTC
>JBKPIZ010000399.1:0-4979 GCA_046730495.1 Pseudomonadota bacterium | reverse complement strand
GGCGCAAGCAGAGGCCGGCGGAGCACTGAGCCATCTGAATCACGAGATCGTCGCGTCGCTGGACGACTTCCAAGATCCGAGCCAGGAGTGGCGCCGCCTCTTCTCGGAGCTGTTCGGAACGTTCTTCCTCGTCCTCGTGGCCGCCGGTGGCGGGATGATGGGGCAGGCCTTTCCCGGCACGATTAGCCGTGCCGCCGCGGTCGTCGCACCCGGTCTGATGGTGATGGCGATCATCCTCTTCATGGGCAAGGTGTCCGGCGCTCACCTCAATCCCGCGGTCAGCATCGCGTTCTCACTGCGTGGCGACTTCCCATGGCGTCGCGTGCCGGGATATATCGTCGTGCAGTTGATCGGCGCGACACTCGCTGCGCTGTTCCTGCACGCGGTGATCAACGTGTCGGCCAGCTACGGAGCGAACTATCCCGCGTCGGGATACTCCGCGTCCGATGCGTTCCTGATGGAGGCCGTGCTGACCCTGGGTCTCGTCAGTGTCATTCTCGGCACGGCGTCCGGCGCCCAGAACATCGGGATCTTCGGCGCGATCGGCGTCGGCGCGTACATTGCGCTCGCTGGGTTGTGGGGGAGCCCGATTTCGGGAGCGTCGATGAACCCCGCGCGCACATTCGGCCCGGACCTCGTCGCAACCGACTTCACGAGCTACTGGGTGTATGTCGCGGGCCCACTCGTGGGTGCAGTTCTCGCAGTGGGTGCAGCATGGGTGCTCCGCGGTGCCGGCGGCGGCCGCGCAGGCTCAGGTGCAGCACAGGGAACCCTTTTCACGGAAATCGAGCACCCGGACAAGCGGTGAGGGCGCAGGCTCAAAGCTAGTCGCTGTCCTTGTTTAAAAATCAACTGGTGGAAATTTGGCGGCGACAAAGGGGTATCGTCTGACCGACCTCGCGGCGACATTGACTAACCGTTGCTCATCGTGATCTCGATTTTATGAGTACACGCCCTGGTCTTGCGCCCGTTCCCGCTTAAGTTGGAATCCAGCCTCGATTGGACGCACCGCCGTTCACGCACATTGAAAGTCGCCTCGCCCGATGCTCCGTCCCGGCACCTTTGCGCTCACTTTGCTGCTGTCGTTCTTAACGGCGCTCGGGCCGCTGTCGATGGACATGTATCTGCCATCGCTGCCGGATATCGGCCGCACTCTGTCGGCGCCGGTGCTGCAAGTGCAGCTGACGATTTCCAGCTATTTGTTCGGCTTCGCCGTCGGCCAGATCTTTTACGGGCCAGTGTCGGACCGGCTCGGCCGCCGGCCTGTTCTATTGGTGGCGCTGGTGGTCTATGCGCTCGCCACCGTCGGCTGCGCCGCGGCGCAATCGATCGATGCGCTCATTGCGCTCCGCTTTCTCCAGGCGCTCGGCGGCGCAGGCGCCATCGTGCTCGCCCGCGCGGTGGTGCGCGACCTCTATTCCGGCGTTCGCGCCGGGCGCGAATTGTCGCTGATGGGCGCGATCACCGGCGTGGCGCCGATCATCGCGCCGGTGATCGGCGGCGGCTTGCAGACCTTCTTCGGCTGGCGCGCCACCTTCGTGCTGTTGGTGATCTGCGCCTTGGTCATCGGCGCCACCGCGGCGCGGCTGCTGCCCGAGACCTTGCGCGAGCGGCCGAAGACGCCGTTTTCACTGCGCGCCATGATGGCGCTGTACCGCTCGGTCGCGGTGCATCGCGGCTTTCTCGCTAATCTCGCGATCCTGACCACGTCCTTTGTCGGGCTGTTCGCCTGGATTTCCGGCGCGCCGGTGGTGATGCAAAGCGCGGTCTATGGTTTGTCGCCATTCGTCTTCGGCATGACCTTTGCCGTCGGCGCCGGCGGTTTCGTGCTGGGCACGCTCGTTGCCGCGCGCATCGTGATCCGGTTCGGGCTCGATCGACTGATCGGCATCGGCACCGCGGCCATGGCCGCCGGCGGGCTGTTGATGGCGCTTGTCGTTGCGCTGGCGCTATCGCACGTGCTCTGGTTTGTCGGCGCGATGACGATTTATCTTGCCGGGATCGGTTTCGCACTGCCGTCGACCATGGCCGGCGCGCTCACGCCGTTTCCGGATCGCGCCGGCACCGCTTCCTCGGTGATGGGCTTGGTGCAGCAAAGCGGCTCCGCGATCACCGCGGCCGCGGTCGGTTCCTATCTCGGCCATTCGGCCTGGCCGGTCGCCTCGGTGGTTGCGGTGATGGGCTGCGTGTCGTTTGTGATCTGGCTGCTGACGCGCCGCGTGCGCGCCGCGGCGCTGAGCTGAAAGGATGAGACATGAGCACATCTGAGAAGCTGCCAAACCGTATGCTCGGCGCCTCCGGCATCGCGGTATCCGCGATCGGATTGGGCTGCATGTCGCTGTCCGGCGTCTATGGCGCGAGCAGCGATGACGACGGCGTCGCGCTCATTGGCGATGCGCTCGATCGCGGCATCACCTTGCTCGATACGTCGGACGCCTACGGCGCCGGCCATAACGAGACAATCGTCGGCAAAGCGATCAAAGGGCGCCGCGGCGAAGTGGTGCTGGCGACCAAGTTCGGCAATGTCGGCGGGCGCGGCGGCAAATTCGCCGATGGCCGTCCGGAATTCGTCATCGCCTCCTGCGAGGCGAGCCTCAAGCGGCTCGGCGTCGAGGTGATCGACCTTTATTACCAGCACCGCATCGATCCCGATGTGCCGATCGAGGATACGGTGGGCGGGATGGCGCGGCTGGTGCAGCAAGGCAAAGTGCGCGCGCTCGGCTTAAGCGAAGCAATCCCGAAAACAATCCGCCGGGCGCAGGCGGTGCATCCGATCGCGGCGGTGCAGAACGAGTTCTCGCTGCTGTACCGGGCCGAGGCGGAGGAGACACTGCGTACCACGCGCGAGCTTGGAGCGAGCTTCGTCGCTTATTCGCCGCTCGGCCGTGGGTTGTTGACCGGCGTCGTCGAAGATCCGAACAAAATGGCGGAAACCGATGCGCGGCGGCGGCATCCGCGCTTTGCCGCCGAGAACATCGCCGCCAATCTTAAGCTGGTCGATCGCATCAAGGCGATCGCGGCACGGCAAGATTGCACGCCGGGCCAGCTCGTTTTGGCGTGGCTCTTGGCGCAAGGCAATGACATCGTGCCGATTCCGGGCACCAAGCGCACGGCGCGGCTTAAAGAAAATATCGGCGCATTATCGGTGCGCTTGAGCGCGGCTGATGTCGCCGCGATCGAACAAGCGGTTCCGGCCGGCGCGGTCGCCGGTTTGCGTTATCCGGAAGGGCAGATGAAGAGTGTTTATGTGTGAGGGAGGCTGTCGCGAAGGGAGGCTTATCCCGCGTAAAGCTCCTCGATCTCCTTGGCCTTGGCCATCAGGTCGATCGCCACTTCCTCAAGACCGCGCGAAGTGGCCATGTCCGGGCAGGCGCGCGCAAGCAGGATGCATGTCTGCGCCGTGTTTCGAATATAATTGGTGATTTCCGCAATCATGGCCGCTTAGCTTGTTGTTTGAGCATGATCTTTTCCGAAAACCGGTATCCACTTTTCGGGATCATGCTCTAGCTCAACGCAGCGAACGCCGGCAGTAATCGAAACTGCCGACGATTTCTACGCGCGCGGTGATATAATCGGTGACCGCTGGCCAGGCCTTGCTCGGTTGCGCCAAATTTTTGTTCGGACGAGCCAACGGGAAATTGCGAGTAAATGCGCGTGCGCAACTCAAAGGGAATGCGCCTTAAGGACATCCCGACCGCGGGCGGTGGTATAGCGCGAGCCGCCTATGTCTTGGCGTCCGAGGAGCACGTTGCGCTGGCACCGCTGCTCCGGCGCGCCAATCTGACCGTCCAGCAGGTTAAAAATCCGAATCTGCGAATTCCCGTAAAAGACCAGATCAATTTTCTCAATCTGGTCGCCGAGAAACTCGACGACGAGTTCTTGGGCATCCGTATTGGACAAATGCTCGAGCTGCGCGAGCCGGGTCTGTTGTACTATGTGATGGCATCATCGCACAACGTCGGCGAGGCCCTGCAACGCTGCGCGCGCTACAGCGCCATCCAGAATGAAGGCGTCCGCATCGGATATCGCGCCGGCAAAACCGTCACCGTCACGTTCGATTATTTCGGCGTATCGCGCCGGCTCGACCGTCATCAGATCGAATGCTTCATCACCCTTTTGGTACGCTTGTGTCGGAAGCTGAGCGGCCTTTCCTTGGTACCGTCGCAGGTCAGACTCATGCATCGTCGCTCGCGCATGCCGTCCGAGTTTACGCGGCTGTTCGGCACCCATGTCGCATTCTCGTGCGACGCGGACGAGGTGGTGTATCCCGGTTGGATGGCGCACATTTCTTGCGTGAATGCCGATCCATATCTCAACGCGCTGCTGGTGAAATATTGCGACGAAGCGATGGCCCAGCGGCGGAAAAAAGCAGCGACGTGGCAAACGAAAGTTGAAAATGCCATTGTGCCGCTGTTGCCGCACGGCCATGCGCGTATCGGCGCGGTTGCCGCGGAACTCGGGGTGAGCCGGCGAACGCTGGCGCGCCGCCTCGCCGACGAAGGCATGACGTTCCGAAAGGTCCTGGACGATATGCGATTTGATCTCTCGAAGCGCTATCTGCGCGAACAGGACTTGCCGATTTCGGAGATCGCGTGGCTTTTGGGCTACCGCGAAACCAGCGCGCTCAATCATGCCTTCAAACGCTGGACCGGGCACACGCCGACCCGCGCGGCAGCCTAGGCAGAAACCCCTATGGCCGGTCTCGCTCGCTGTTTTTTGCCATTTCCCGCAGCAATGGCGGAATTGATTATCCGGGGCCGTCGTCGCGATGTTTTGGCCGCACGGTCAGCCAAGCATGCGCGCTGATCCAGTCGACGGCAGACTTTTTGGAAGCGAAGGTGCCGAAATAGTGGACCGACCCGTTGGGCCAGACGATCTGCACGCGCCAGATGTCGCCCACCTTCATGGGCAGCAGGACCGTGGGCAGACGTTCGGATGGTTTATCCTCTGGCGACACCGGCAATATGAACAAATAAACC
>JBKPIZ010000398.1:0-11440 GCA_046730495.1 Pseudomonadota bacterium | reverse complement strand
ACCATGGCTTTCTTCATGGCGACTGCCTCACCGTCACCGGCTGGACAATCGCCGAGAATTTGAAGTCGGTGAAATGGAATCCCGACCAGGCCGTCATCTGGCCTGCCAATAAGCCGATTTTGCCGACCGGCGGCGTCGTCGGACTGAAAGGCAATCTCGCGCCCGAAGGTGCCATCGTGAAAGTGGCGGGTATGGAGCGTTTGCAGTTCTCCGGTCCGGCGCGTTGCTTTGACGGCGAAGAGGCTTGCTTCGAAGCGGTGAAGAACCGGCAATACGCCGAAGGCGACGTGCTCGTCATCCGCTACGAGGGTCCCAAGGGCGGGCCCGGCATGCGCGAAATGCTGTCGACCACGGCCGCTCTTTATGGGCAAGGCATGGGCGCCAAAGTCGCGCTGATTACCGATGGCCGCTTTTCCGGCGCCACGCGCGGCTTCTGCGTCGGCCATATCGGTCCGGAGGCGGCGGTTGGCGGCCCGATCGCGCTCGTTCGCGACGGCGACATTATCACGCTCGATGCGGAGCGCGGCACGCTCGACGTCAAGCTCAGCAAGACTGAGCTCGATCGGCGCGCGAAGGATTGGAAGCCGCGCGCTTCCGAATTCACTTCCGGTTACTTGTGGAAATACGCCCAGCAGGTCGGACCAGCGCGCGACGGCGCACTGACCCATCCGGGCGGAGCGGCCGAGACGGCGTGCTATGCGGACATCTAGCAACATGACCCGCATCGCAACCGGCGCTGCTCTCGCCGGTCTCGTGTTCGGGATCTCAATTGTGGTCTGCTCGGATGCGCATCTGGGGATGGGCCGCATCCTCGGCGCTGTACCGGCTTACGCGTTCGACGGCACCACCACGCCAAGCACGGCCGCATTAGCGCCGGGCGAAGGATTGCGCACGAGCGCTCATCCGCCCGAGACCACGCCGGGCAAAACCAGCGCGCTCACCGCGCTCCAATACGCCGCCGATCAGGGTCAGCCGGTAGCGCAATGGAAGCTCGGCCGCATGTACGCCGATGGCGATGGCGTGCCGCGCGATGATGTGCGCGCGTTCAATTATTTCAGCCAGGTCGCCAACAGTCATCCCGATGAGGCGCCCGGCACGCCGCAAGCGCGGTTCGTCGCCAATGCCTTCGTTGCCCTCGGGCATTATTATCTGACCGGCATACCGAATTCGAAAATCGCGGCCGATCGCGCCCGCGCGCGCGACATGTTCGGTTATGCAGCGACCTATTTCGGTGACGCCGACGCGCAGTACGAACTCGGGCGGCTTTATCTCACCGGCATACCAAGCGATCCGCACCAGGCAGCGCGCTGGTTGCAGCTTGCTGCGACCAAGGGCCATTGCCGCGCCGAAGGTGCGCTTGGCGATCTCTTGTTCCAGGGGCAGGTCGTGCCGCGCCAGGCCGCACGCGGATTGATGTGGCTCACGCTCGCTCGCGACTGCGCCGGCGCCGACGAACCATGGGTCAAGCCTGTCTACGACAGCGCTTTCAAGCGCGCCAGCGACGACGAACGCGCACTCGCGCTCGTTTATCTGGAAGATTGGCTCAAAGGCCGGCGAGATTAGTTTTCATTGCGAGTTGCGAATAGGGGCGGCCTGATGCCTCTTCTATTCACCATTCGCTATTTCGCTTCAATCTCCAGATCGACCCACACCGGAACGTGGTCGGACGGCTTCTCCCAGGTGCGGACGTGACGATCGATCCCAGCAGCGCTGAGCCTGTCTGCGGCAGCGGCTGACAACAGAAGATGATCAATGCGGATACCGTTATTCTTTTGCCAGGCGCCGGCTTGGTAATCCCAGAACGTGAACAGCCCGGGATCGTCGCTGGTCGCGCGCAGCGCATCGGTCAGTCCAATATTGATCAGACTACGGAATTGATCACGCGTACCCGGCAGGAATAAAGCATCGTTCACCCACGCTTGCGGATTGCGGGCATCCGCCGGAGTCGGGATCACGTTGTAGTCGCCGGCCATGACCAGCGGTTCTTCCAGGCGCAAGCGTTCGCGGGCATAGGCGGAAAGACGCTTCATCCACGCGATCTTGTAGGCGTATTTCTCGGTTTCCGGCGGATTGCCGTTCGGCAGGTAAATGCTGGCTACGCGCAATGCGCCTTTGGCGGTGGAAACGACAGCTTCCATAAAGCGGGCGTGATCGTCCTCGTCGTCTCCCGGAAGTCCGTTACTGACCTCGTCGAATGGGAATTTCGACAATAGCGCAACGCCGTTGAAGGTCTTTTGTCCGTGCACGGCGACGTTGTAACCGAGCGCCTCGAACGGCTCGCGCGGAAAAGCGCCATCGACGCATTTGGTTTCTTGCAGGCAGACGATGTCCGGCCTGCGCTCGGCGAGCCACGTCACTGCGGAATCGAGGCGCTGCTTGATCGAGTTGACGTTCCAGGTGGCGATGCGCACGACAGTTTTACAGCGCGAAGCTGGTGCCGCAGCCGCAGGACGCGGTGGCCTTCGGATTGTTGACCTTGAACGACGAGCCGATCAGATCGTCCACGAAATCGATCTCGGATCCAGCCATGTAATTGAGCGAGACCGGATCGATCAGCACAGTCGCGCCGCTTCGCTCGATCACGATATCGTCGTCGGCACGCTGGCGTTCGGTGTCGAATTTATACTGAAAACCGGAGCAGCCGCCGCCTTCGACGCTGACGCGCAGCATCGTGCCGGCAGGTTCCTGCCGCAGGATTTCGCCGATTCGCCGCGCGGCGCGCTCGGTTACGGTGACGTTGATGCTCATTTACTCTCCGAATCGCAATCGGCTCGATTGCAACACCGCCAGTACGATAGTTAAGTGCGGTGGAACCGAAGGTCAATTACTGGCCGATGCGGCGCAGACCAATGGATGTGGCTATTTCCCGTGCGCCCTATGCCTGCGACCCGGAACGAAGCCGCGGCCGGCTTTATCCCGAGCCGCCGAGCACAAGCCGCAGCGCCTTTCGGCGCGATTGCGACCGGATCATCCATGCCACCGCGTTTCGCCGCCTCAAGCATAAGACTCAGGTCTTCGTTTTTGACGAGGGCGATCACTATCGGACACGGCTGACCCATACGCTTGAGGTGGCGCAGGTTGCGCGCGCGCTGGCCCGGCGGCTGCGGCTCGACGAGGATCTGGCCGAGGCGCTGGCGCTCGCACACGACCTCGGCCATCCGCCGTTCGGGCATGCCGGAGAACGCGCGCTCGACTCCTGCTTGTCGGCATTCGGCGGCTTCGATCACAATGCCCAGACGCTACGCGTGGTGACGGTGCTGGAGCGACGCTATCCCGCATTCGACGGCCTCAACCTGACCTGGGAAACGCTCGAGGGCCTGGTCAAGCACAATGGTCCGCTCACCGACCGCGCCGGCGCGCCGCCTGAGCACTATCGGCAGCGCGGCGTTCCGGCATTCATTCTCGATTATTGCCGTGTGCATGACCTCCAGCTCTGGAGTTTCGCCAGCGCTGAAGCGCAGGTGGCGGCCGTGGCCGACGACATCGCTTATGACGCTCACGATATCGATGACGGATTGCGCGCGAAATTGTTTGATCTCGAAGAGATCGTCGCCGTGCCGCTGCCGGGCCGGATTGTCGCGGCAATTCACGAAGCTCACCCCAACCTTGATCACGACCGGCTTGTGCACGAACTCATTCGCCAGCTCATCGGTTTGCTCATCGATGATGTCGTCAGCGAGAGCGCCAAGCGGCTCGCCGCGCTCAAGCCCCTTTCGGCGGACGATGTGCGCCGTGCCGCCGCGCCGATCGGCGCCTTCTCGCGCCAAGTGGGGGAGGAGGATCGCGCGATCAAAAGCTTCCTCAAACCGCGCATGTATCGGCACCCGCGGGTGATGAAAGTGATGGACCAAGCCGCAAACGTGGTGCGCGATCTGTTCGCGCGTTACAGCGTCCGGCCTCAGGACATGCCGGCTGAGTGGGGCGAAGGCGTTGGCGGACTCGACGAGGCGGCGCGGGCCCGCCATATCGCCGATTTTATTGCCGGCATGACCGACCGCTATGCGTTGGCCGAACACGCGCGGCTCTTTGACTCTACTCCGGAATTGCGTTAGGCGCGCGGCGCGATTGGGCTACAAAGCGCGTATGCAACGCATGCCAACAACGGACATCTTCGCTGAAATACTAGGGCGCGTTCGCGCCGCGAGCGAAGCATTGATTGCCGCCGGTGTATTGCCGTCGGGCATCGATCGATCGCGGGTCACCGTGGAGCCGCCGCGCGATGCCGCGCACGGCGACATGTCGACCAACGCGGCCATGGTCTTGGCGAAGGATGCCGGGCGCAAGCCGCGCGAGCTTGCCCAAGCGATCGCGGAAAAACTCCGGGCCGACGTACTCGTGGCCGAGGCCGAAGTGGCCGGCCCGGGATTTGTGAATATCACGCTGCGCCCGGCGGCTTGGGCCGACATCTTGCGTGCCGCCGTGAGGTTGGGCTCGAGTTACGGAAAAATCGACCTCGGCAACGGCGCGCCGGTCAATGTCGAATACGTTTCCGCCAATCCGACGGGGCCGATGCATGTCGGCCATTGCCGAGGCGCGGTGTTCGGTGATGCGCTTGCCAATTTGCTCGCGTTCACCGGATTCAAGGTGACGCGCGAATACTACATCAATGACGCCGGCGTGCAGGTTGATCTTCTCGCTCGTTCCGCTTTCCTGCGCTACCGCGAGGCGCTGGGCGAGAAGATCGGCGCAATTCCGGAAGGGCTTTACCCCGGTGATTATCTCAAACCGGTCGGTGCTGCGATTGCGGCCGAATATGGCGACGCGCTCGCAAAGCAATCGGAGACAAGTTGGCTGCCCATCGTGCGCGACAAAGCGGTCGCCATGATGATGGCGGCAATTCGCGATGACCTCGCGGCGCTTGATGTTAAACCGGACGCGTTCTTTTCCGAGCGCTCGCTCTTGATGAACGGCGAGGATCGCGTTGGGGTGGCGATCGAACTTTTACGCCAACGCGGCTATGTCTACGAAGGACGTTTACCGCCGCCGAAGGGCGCGCCCGCCGAAGATTGGGAGGATCGCGAACAGACTTTGTTTCGATCGACCGCGTTCGGCGACGATGTCGATCGCCCGCTGAAAAAATCCGACGGCTCTTACACCTACTTCGCGTCCGATATCGCTTATCACCGTTCTAAGCTTGAGCGCGGATTTCGCACCCTGATCGACGTTTGGGGGGCCGATCACGCCGGCTATATCAAACGCATGCAGACCGCCGTGGCAGCATTAAGCGATCGCCGCGCCGAGCTTGATGTCAAAGTCGTTCAGCTCGTGAAGCTCTTGCGGGCGGGCCAGCCGGTCAAAATGTCCAAGCGGGCAGGGGAGTTCGTCACGCTTCGCGAGGTGGTGGATGAAGTAGGCCGTGACCCCGTCCGCTTCATGATGCTGTTTCGCAAAAATGATGCCGCGCTCGATTTCGATCTGGTGAAAGTGCTCGAACAATCTCGCGATAATCCGGTCTTCTATGTCCAATACGGACACGCCCGTGCGCAATCGGTGTTTCGCAACGCCCGCGCCGCTTTCGTCAACTTGCCCGACGATGTCGCGCAATTGGCTGAACGCGCCGATCTCGCACGCCTTAACGATCCGGCGGAACTGGCGCTGATGCGGCAAGTCGCGCTCTATCCGCGGATTCTTGCCGGTGCCGCGGCGGCACACGAACCGCACCGAATTGCCTTTTATTTGTTCGATTTAGCAAGTGAATTTCATGCACTTTGGACGCTGGGTAATGCATCGCCACATTTACGCTTCATTATCCAGAATGATCGACAACTGACCGAAGCCCGGCTTGTGCTTGTTCAGGGGGTTGCCGCCGTGCTCGCATCGGGGCTCGCACTGCTCGGGGTCGAAGCGCCAAACGAGATGCGATAGGCCCGCTCGGTTGTTGGTGCCGCCGCTCGGACGTTGCCGGCGGCGAATGCGGGTCGAATGTTTCGTTGGATGTTCCTTGGCTTGGTTTCTCCTGCGCGCGGCTGAAGAGTCGAATCTGATGGCTGAAAACGATCAGCGTTCCTATCGCGATCCGTCCCGTTGGCGCAGCGCGGAGGAGGCGCCGCGCGCTCAGGCTGACGATCCGCTTGCCGAATTGGCACGGCTCATCGGTCAGAGCGTACCGATGAACAAATTGAGCCGAGATCGTAGACCGGCGCCGGAAACTGCGGACGATCGGCGCGGTCAGGTCAGTCAGGCTGCTAGCTATCCCGCACCCGACGAAGTCCTGCGAGAAGCAGCCGATGATCGCTATTCGACGCCCGAGGTTGAGCAGCATGTACAGGACGCAGATCCGGATTACCGCGCGGTCCGAGACGACCGCCACGAGCGGGCTGCGCGCGCACATCCTGCACCGCCATCGCGCGGCTCTCGTTTTCGGCAGGAGCCGGATTTCGTAGTGGAGCCGGCACGCGATGTTGCCGATGGCGAGGCGCACGAGGCCGCGCATCAGGAGACGGCAGACTGGCACGACCAGTCATCGGATGAACGCGATCGCCATTACCAGGGCGAATACGAAGACGAACAGTATGCCGCCGACGATCATGGCTATGGCGACGAATACGGTGAGGAACAAAACACGGGTCGTCGCGGCGGTTTCATTTTTGTCGTGGCAGTATTTGCCTTAGCCCTGCTTGGCACCGCAGGCGCCTTTGCCTACCGCGCTATGTTTGGCGGTCCGGTGCTGCCGGCCCTGCCGCCGATCATCAAGGCCGAAAGCGGTCCCAACAAGATCGCACCGAGCGGTGTAGGCTCTCAAGACAGCGCCGCGCGTGACGCGAACGATAACAAAGCGGCATCACGTGAACGGCTGGTGTCGCGGGAGGAGCGGCCGGTCAACATTCCGCAACCGGTCACGAGTACGGCACCGCGGTCGGTTTCGACGGTGCCAGTTTTCCCCGACCCGCCGTCGATCGGCGGCCCCGGCGCAGTGGTTGGCTATTCGGCTGGCCCGTCATCGAGCAATCCTGCAATGTCGACGCCGCCGCCGGCTCCGCCCGCTCCGGCGATGCCGGCCACGACTGCATCGAATCCGAACGCCGGCCAAGCCTCGCCGCCGGCAGCCACGCCGTCAGTTTCTACGGTCGCGCCAGCCACACCGGGCATGCCGGCCGCGCCTGGGCCGAAAAAAATCCGCACCGTCACAATCCATACCGACCAGTCCAGCGCCCTCGATGGCACTGCCGGTTCGTCGGTCAGCCAAGCCGTCGCGCCGCGGCCGGGAACGCAATCGCCGCAAGGCAGCAACGCGCCTCTCTCCATCGTGCCTTCACCCCCAGAAGCCCCAGCCGCAGCCGCGCCGGTGCGTCCGCGGCCCGCTCCCGCGCAACCCGTGCCGCCCAGCAAACCGCCGGCAAACGAGACAGCCTCAGCGGCGCCGGCAGTGCCCGTAGCGACAGGCGGCGGCTATGCCGTTCAAATTTCGTCGCAACGGAGCGAAGAGGAAGCGCAGTCCTCGTTCCGCGACCTGCAGGCCAAATATCCGGACCTGCTCGGTGGTCGGACGCCGATCATCCGCCGCGCTGACCTCGGCGCCAAAGGCATCTTCTTCCGCGCCATGGTGGGCCCATTCACCTCGGCGGACCAGGCCACAGAACTGTGCTCGAACCTGAAAGCCGCGGGCGGCAGCTGCCTCGTACAAAAGAATTGATCGGCACCGGATAGGCAGGAGGCGCGCTTGCATTCGCAGGCTCTCGCGCCTCTATTGGGACATGATCCATTTTGGATGTTCCTACCGGATCAGGCCTGCAACCTCGGCCGGCACTAGATCCTCATAGCCGGAAATGCGCGCGTTCATCACTGGTCTTGCGGGAACCACTCTCACAACGGCGGAGCGGCAGTTCGTGCAGGAGGCGGCCCCGTGGGGGCTGATCCTGTTCAAACGGAACGTGACCACGCCCGATGTGCTGCGCCGGTTGATCGCTGAGTTTCGCGAGGCGGTCGGCCGTCAAGCGCCGGTCCTGGTCGATCAGGAAGGGGGGCGGGTGCAGCGCTTGGGGCCCCCGCATTGGTCGACCTATCCGCCCGGGGCCGCTTATGGAGCGGTATTCGACCGCGATCCCGAGGCTGGACTTCGAGCGGCGCACCTGGGCGGGCGGTTGATTGCCGGCGATCTGGCGCAGCTTGGCATCGACGTCGACTGCGCACCGGTCGCCGACGTGCCGGCCGCGGGCGCCGATCCGGTGATCGGGGATCGGGCCTATGGCGCCGATCCGGCCAAGGCGGCCGCGCTCGCTGGCGCTTTTGCCACCGGCCTGATGGAGGGCGGCGTCCTGCCAGTGCTTAAGCATCTGCCTGGGCATGGCCGCGCAACGGCAGACAGCCATCAGCGTCTTCCGGTCGTGACCGCCGATCGAGCGACCCTGGATGCTACCGATTTTGCCGCGTTCCGGCCTTTATGCGGTCTGCCCCTGGGGATGACCGCCCATGTTGTGTTTACCGCCGTCGACCCGGTCGCGCCGGCGACCACTTCCGCCAATATAGTGAAGCATGTGATTCGCGATTCGATCGGTTTTACCGGGCTGCTCATGAGCGATGACATTTCGATGGGCGCACTGTCTGGCTCGCTGTCCGAGCGCAGCCGGGCCGCGATCTCGGCCGGCTGCGACGTCGTGCTTCATTGCAATGGGGTGTTGTCCGAGATGGTCGAAGTTGCCGCAGAAGCGCCGGCGCTCGCCGGCGATGCCGCGCGCCGGGCCGCAGCGGCGCTGGCCGCGCGCAAGCCGCCGGCGCCGCTGGACATTGCCGCAAGCCGCGCCGCGTTCGCCAAGCTGCTAAGCGACATTCGCCCCGAGGCAGGGTTCGCATGAACGCCGAACAAGAGTTCGAAACCGAATTGGCCGAGCGCTCGGGCGACGAGCCGTCGCTGATGGTCGACGTCGAGGGTTTTGAGGGGCCGCTCGATCTTTTGCTGACGTTGGCGCGCCAACAGAAGGTCGATCTCGCCAAGATCTCCATTCTGGCGCTCGCCGATCAGTACCTCGCCTTCATCGAAGAGGCGCGCAAGATGCGCCTGGAACTCGCCGCCGATTACCTGGTGATGGCGGCGTGGCTGGCCTATTTGAAATCCCGTCTGCTGCTGCCTGAACAGCACCCGGCCGAAGGCTTAAGCGCCGAGGAGATGGCCAATGCCCTGGCGCTGCGGTTGCGGCGACTTGAGGCGATCCGCAAATTCGCCGAGCAATTGATGAACCGGCCGCAGCTCGGCCGCGATGTTTTCCAGCGCGGACAGCCCGAGCCGATCGCCGAGATCAAGCATCCGCAATGGTCGGCGACGCTCTACGACCTGCTCTCGGCCTATGCGTCACGGCGGCAAATCCAGACGCGATCGGTCGTGCGCGTTGCCAAGCGCACGGTCTGGTCGCTTGCCGAAGCGCGTGAAGCATTGGAGCGGCTGATTGGCCAAAGCATGGACTGGAGCCCGCTCGATCAATATCTGGTCGCCTATCTCACCGATCCTGCGATGCACGCCACCGTGCTGGCTTCGAGCTTTGCTGCGGCGCTTGAAATGATCCGGGAGGGCCGGCTTGAAGCGCACCAGCAAGGCGCCTTCTCGCCGCTCTATTTGCGCAAGAAACAGAATGCCGACGGCACCTTCTCGCAGGGCGGAGCCGCGGAATCGGGGAATGGTTAAGAGGGGGAAGAAGCCAATGGGGAAAGTCGCGGAAATGCGGGTGATCGTCGGCGACAAGAAGGATGCCGACCGCGCCGCACAGTCGCGCGCTGAAGAGCTGCGCATCCTCGAAGCATTGCTGTTTGCCGCTGGAGCGCCGCTCGATGAGAAAGTCCTGGCGTCGCGGTTGCCGGCTGGCGTCGACGTACACGCCTTGCTCCAGCAATTGCAGCGCGAATACGCCCCTCGCGGCGTCAATCTCGTCCGCATCGGCGGCAAGTGGGCACTGCGCACCGCGACCGACTTGGCGTGGCTGTTGACCCATGAATCGGTGGTCACTCGCAAGCTGTCGCGGGCGGCGATCGAGACGCTGGCGATCGTCGCTTACCACCAGCCCGTGACCCGCGCCGAGGTCGAGGAAATCCGCGGCGTGAGCACGTCAAAAGGAACGCTCGACGTGCTACTCGAAACCGGCTGGATTAGGCTGCGCGGCCGGCGCAAGGCGCCGGGCCGCCCGGTCACCTATGGGACCAGCGAAGAATTCCTGTCCCATTTCGGGCTCGATGTACTGGGCGATCTGCCTGGGCTCGATGAGCTCAAGGGCGCTGGTCTGGTCGATGCGACCATGCCCGCGGATTTCGCCGTGCCGGTTCCCTCCGACGATCCGGCGCTGCGGGACGACGAAGAGCCGCTGGGCCCGGAGGATGTCGACCTCGGCTTGGCGCCGCGGGTTGAGCGCACCGAGGAATAAGAGGCCGCGGTTATCGATCCTAGGTCGCGTGACGGGCCTGTGCCCGCGCTTGAGGCGCGTTTAGCCGGCGGCGTTGACCCGGTGCGTTTACCTGCGGCGCAGCGACATTGCCCGGCGTGCTTGTTTTTGCCGGTCCCGACGCCTAGTTTCTGGCTTAAATCGGCAACTTGCCAGCTGGCGTGACGTAAACTTAACAAGTAGGCGTAAGCGTCTGGCGGACGGAGGATTTTATGGGTTCCTTGAGCATCTGGCACTGGTTGATCGTCGGCGCCGTCGTCCTGCTGGTGTTCGGAGGCCGCAACAAGATTTCGGACATGATGGGCGATGTCGCGCGCGGCATTAAAGCCTTCAAGAAAGGCATGGCGGATGACGAGACCGCCGACAGCGCGAAATCCGACGGGCAAAAGACGATCGATCATCAAGCATCCGCGGAGATCAAGCGGCGGACCGAATCCGAGAGCAAAGTCTAGCTCCTGGTGCTCTCGCGCCGTCGCGGCAGCTTCACATCCTGATCGGCGGCCGCGGCTGAGGAAGGCGCGGCCGGAGAACTCTTCATGTTCGACATCAGCTGGACCGAATTCCTGCTCATCGGCATCGTCGCGCTGATCGTGATCGGGCCGAAAGAGCTGCCGGCAGTGATGCGTTCGCTCGGCCAATGGACGCGCAAGATCCGTAGCTTGGCCGCGGACTTTCAGAATCAGTTTCACGAGGCCATGCGTGAAGCGGAAATGGCGGACCTGAAAAAGCAGGTCGATGACGTGGCCTCTGACATCAAGAATTACGATCCGCTCAAAGATGTGCGATCCGACGTCGACGCTATCGGCAAGGATTTGGACGAGAGCGTTAAGAGTTCGGATAAGGCAGCGGACAAAGACCCGGCCGAAGGAACGGCCAATACGTCGGACAACACCGCCGCTATGCCGCCCGCTGAAGCGCTTCCCATTCCTCAAGCCGCAACCGAGCTTCGCGACAAAGAGGTGGCTGGTGCCGGTGTCGGCCCGGTCGCCCCGGAAGCGGCGGCCGAATCCACGTCCTCCGGTGGCGGAGGCAAGCCGCAATGAGAAGCGAAGACGAAGAAAAGGAGATCGAAGCCA
>JBKPIZ010000397.1:0-1560 GCA_046730495.1 Pseudomonadota bacterium | reverse complement strand
GTCATTGATCGGTCCTTCGTCACCCCAGACGTATTCAGGTTCTATTTGTGTGGAGTCTGGAATGATGCGCGATTGAACGTCATGCCGACGTCCTTTTGATTGGGATCGATCGGCAGTGTTGCGTTCAAGGTGCGTTTTCCTCGCCGTGACGCAATCGCCCGGATCTAGTTCCGGACATAAACACGGATAGAGATCAACGACAGTGTGGTAAGTTGAGTTGTCGCAAGACATTTCTCATCTCCATTGGGAGTGAGACAACGCTTGACTGCACGCGGCAGCTCACCGGGCGGTCGTCGAATGCCCGGATGCCGCGGCCGAACGAAAGGCTTGTGGAGATTGGACATATCGCCAAAAGTCCTCCGCCCGGCGCGCGGGCGAACTGCAGTGCTTGGGCGATATGCCTTGGGTAAGCCGGGCGACTGCAATGCGGCCCGAGAATCGCTATGTGGCGAGCGATGGCGGCAATGTCAATATTCGTGAGAATCTTTCGATCACTCGCGACGCTGCCCGTGTACGTTGCGACACGGTCATTGGATCGCTAACGACGCGAAGGTTGTTTATCGCCGACGAGCTTGCGCCCCGGGCGAGCCGTCTCCTATAATTCTGCTCCGGGGACTAGCAGGCTCCCCGTCAGACGGTTCCCGTCCAAGCTCTGCGCAATACTCGCTGTGTCGAGGAGTTGCGCTTGGACGGAACAAAACCCGCATATAACCGGCGATCTTCATGCACGTGCTGGTCCGCGCGCTGTTCGCGCGCCTTCGTGAGGGCTCGCTAAGGCCAGGAGTCTGCCATGCCGTATGCCATGAAACCGCTGTCGTGCGATCCGGCTCGGGTCAAGGGCATGTCGGAGCGGCTGATCATCAGCCACTACGAGAACAATTACGGCGGCGCCGTTAAGCGTCTCAACGTGATCGATGATCAGCTTGCGCAGCTCGAATTCGACAAAGCGGCCGGATTCCTGATCAACGGGCTCAAGCGCGAGCAGCTGATCGCGATGAATTCGATGATCCTGCACGAGCTGTTCTTCGATGGATTGGGCGATCAAAGTGAGCCGCGCGGCGCCCTGAATGACGCAATTGTGAGAGATTTCGGATCATTTGAGCGATGGCGCGCCGAATTCGTCGCCATGGGAAAAGCACTCGGCGGCGGTTCGGGATGGGTACTGCTGTCGTGGTCGCCGCGCGATCGCAAGCTCGTCAATCAATGGGCGGCCGATCATTGCCATACCCTCGCTGGCGGGACGCCGATTCTGGCGCTCGATATGTACGAGCACTCCTATCACATGGACTTCGGCGCCAAAGCCGGCAGTTACGTCGATTGCTTTATGGACGTGATTCGCTGGCAAAACGCCGAGCGCCATTTCAAGGCGCTCACTGAGCGCAGTTAAACATGAAAATTGGGAGGACAAGAGAATGCGTATCGTCACGTCACTAACGATTATCGTTCTCATCGCGTTGAGCGCGCAGGCGCAGGCGGCAAACAGCTGCAAGGAATGCAGTGACCAACGGCACGCTTGCACGGGAGGCTATTCCGCAAAAACCTGCCAGGTCGAGTACGACC
>JBKPIZ010000396.1:0-7869 GCA_046730495.1 Pseudomonadota bacterium | reverse complement strand
CGCCTGGCCACGCGCTTGGGCGTGCGCTTGGCTGCGGCCGGCTTATCCGCTGTCGCTTTGGCTGGCCCCGAACGCTTGGACTGCGCAATCGTCTTCAGCCGCGCAATATCGCGCCGCACTTCGCGCACGCGGGCCGTGTTTTCCAATTGCCCGCTGGCGCGCTGGAAGCGCAGGTTGAAGTGCTCCTTCTTGAGTTTGAGCACTTCGTCGTCGATCTGATCGATCGTCATCGCTCTGATATCGGCTGGTTTCATGGCGGCTACTCGGCGATGCGCTCGACGAACCGGGTCTTGACCGGCAATTTGGCGGCAGCGAGCGCCAGCGCCTCCTTGGCGACCTCGACCGACACGCCGTCAACCTCGAACAGGATGCGGCCCGGCTTGACGCGCGCGACCCACAGTTCGGGGGTGCCCTTTCCCGAACCCATGCGCACTTCCAGCGGCTTCTTCGACACCGGCACGTCCGGAAACATCCGAATCCAGACCCGCCCCGAGCGCTTCATGTGGCGGGTGAGCGCACGCCGCGCCGCCTCGATCTGGCGCGCGGTGACGCGCTCCGGCTCGATCGCTTTGAGCCCATATTGACCGAACGCAAGGTCGGCGGCGCTGGTGGCGACGCCATGGATGCGCCCTTTGTGCGCCTTGCGGAATTTGGTTCGCATCGGTTGCAGCATCACTTACGCCCTTCGCGTCCTTCGTCCCATTCACTCGATCAGGCCGCGTCCCGGCGCGGCCGGCCGGCTTCGCCTTCGGCCATCCGCTTATCCTGCGCCATCGGATCGTGTTCCATGATCTCGCCTTTGAAGATCCAAACTTTGACGCCGCAGGTACCATAGGTCGTGAACGCGGTGGCGACGCCGTAATCGACGTCGGCGCGCAGCGTGTGCAATGGCACGCGGCCTTCGCGATACCATTCCATGCGCGCGATCTCGGCGCCGCCAAGCCGGCCCGAGCAATTGATGCGGATGCCGCCGGCGCCAAGGCGCATCGCCGATTGCACCGCGCGTTTCATTGCCCGTCGGAATGCGACACGACGTTCGAGCTGTTGCGCAATCGATTCGGCGACAAGCTGCGCGTCGAGTTCGGGTTTGCGGATTTCGACGATATTGATGACGACGTCGCTGTCGGTCAGCGCCGCCACTTTCTTGCGCAGCTTCTCGATATCGGCGCCCTTCTTGCCAATCACCACGCCGGGCCGTGCCGAATGGATGGTGACGCGGCATTTCTTGTGCGGCCGCTCGATGACGATCTTCGCCACCGCGGCCTGCTTTAATTCAGCCATCAGCGCCTTGCGGATTTCCATGTCCTCGTGCAGCAGCGAGCCATAGCTCGCTTTGCCGGCGTACCAGCGCGAATCCCAGGTGCGGTTGATGCCGAGACGAAGCCCGACCGGATTGACCTTCTGACCCATCGTGTTCTCCTCGCCGCCCGCGTTCTTAAGCCTGCGCCTCGACTTCGCGCACCACGATCGTGAGGTTCGCGAACGGCTTGAAAATTGCACCGACCCGGCCGCGGGCCCGCGCCGCGTGCCGCTTGATCACCAGCGCCTTGCCGACATGCGCTTCGGCGACCACGAGATCGTCGACATCGAGATCGTGGTTGTTTTCGGCATTGGCGATCGCCGATTCCAGACACTTGCGCACATCGCGCGCGATGCGCTTACGCGAAAATTCGAGATCGGCGAGCGCGGTCGAAACCTTCTTGCCGCGAATGAGCTGCGCCAAAAGATTGAGCTTCTGCGGGCTGATCCGCAGCATGCGGGCAACCGCCTTGGCTTCAGTATCCGACAGCGCGCGATCGCGCTTTTTCTTGCTCATCGAGCCTCTCCCCGCCTCACGATGCCCCGCCAGGCGGCGCGGCGCCAGGCGCTGCCGCCGGCGCGGCGCCTTCGGCCGGAGCACCCGGTGCGCCGGGCGCACCCGGCACACCGGCGCGCTTGGCTTTGCGATCCGACGAATGGCCGTAGAACGAACGCGTCGGCGCGAACTCGCCGAACTTGTGTCCGACCATTTCCTCGGTGACGATCACCGGAATGTGCTTCTGCCCGTTATAGACGCCGAAGGTCAGCCCGACGAATTGCGGCAGGATCGTCGAGCGCCGCGACCAGATGCGGATCATCTCGTGGCGTCCGGACGAGCGCGCGGCATCCGCCTTCTTCAGCAGATAACCGTCGACAAACGGACCCTTCCAGACCGAACGCGCCATACCGTCTCCTACTTCTGCTTGCGCGCGTGACGGCTCGCCATGATGAACTTCGCCGTACGCTTGTTCTTGCGTGTCTTCATTCCCTTGGTCGGCTTGCCCCACGGCGTGACCGGATGCCGGCCGCCGCGGGTACGCCCGCCGAGCGGATGATCGACCGGATTCATGGCTTCGCCGCGGACATGGCCGCGCCATCCCACCCAGCGGTTACGTCCGGCCTTGCCGATCGACTCGTTCATATTGTCGGGGTTCGACACGGCGCCCATCGTGGCGATGCAGCGGCCGTGCACCATCCGCTGCTCGCCGGAATTGAGCCGCAGAATGACATATTCGCCGTCACGGCCCACGATCTGCGCATAGGCGCCGGCTGAGCGCGCGATCTGGCCGCCCTTGCCGATTTTCAGCTCGATATTGTGGACGATGGTGCCGACCGGAATGTTGGCGGCCGGCATGGCATTGCCGGGTTTCACGTCAACATGCTCGCCGGCCACGATGGTGTCGCCCGGGGAGAGCCGCTGCGGCGCCAGAATGTAAGCGAGCTCGCCGTCTTCATATTTGACCAGCGCGATGAAACCGGTGCGGTTCGGATCGTATTCGAGCCGCTCGACCTTGGCCGGCACATCGAACTTGCGGCGCTTGAAATCGATCTTGCGATAGGCCTGCTTGTGGCCGCCGCCGCGATAACGCGAAGTGATGTGGCCGTTATTGTTGCGGCCGCCGGTCGAGTTCTTGCCCTCGGTGAGCGCCTTGACCGGCTTGCCTTGATGCAGCCCGGTGCGGTCGATCAGCACCAGCTGGCGCTGCGCGGAAGTGACCGGATTGTAGGTCTTCAATGCCATCGCGCGCTCCTCACAGCCCCGTGGTCACGTCGATTGTTTGACCCTCTTCGAGGGTCACCACCGCGCGTTTGGTATCTGAGGTGCGGCCGTAGCGTCCGCGGAACGTCCTCCACTTGCCCTTCCGGCGCAGCGTGTTGACGCTCTTGACCTTGACGTCGAACAGCTTCTCGACCGCTTCCTTGATCTGCGTCTTGGTCGCATGCATGGCGACCTTGAACACGACCTTGTTGAACTCGGACGCGTTGGTCGCTTTCTCGGTGATGAGCGGCGCAACGATGATGTCGTAGTGGTGCGGATCGTTGGTGGTCATTTGAACCGTGCCTCCAGCGCGTCGAGCGCGGCGCGCGTCAGTACAAGCTTATTGCGCCGCATGATGTCGTAGACGTTGATGCCGGCGACCGGCAGCACGTCGATATTCGGAATATTGCGCGCCGCCTTGCGCACGTCGGCGGCGAGTTCGGCACCGTCGATAAATAAGGCATTAGACAGGCCGAGCTTGTCGAAATGGCCGCGCAGCGCCTTGGTCTTGGCTTCCTTCACTGAAAGCGCCTCGATCACCAGAATGCCGCCGTCCTTGGCTTTGGCGGACAGCGCGTGCTTGAGCGCCAGCGCGCGCACTTTCTTGGGCAAGCCGATGGCGTGACTGCGTGTGTGCGGCCCGAAGGAGCGGCCGCCACCGCGGAACAGATTGACGCGCGCAGAGCCGTGACGCGCCGAGCCGGTGCCCTTCTGGCGATACATCTTTTTGCCGGTGCGCGTGATCTCCGCCCGGTTCTTGACCTCATGGGTGCCGCGTTGGCGCTTTGCCAGCTGCCAGACGACGCAGCGATGAATAATGTCGGCGCGCGGCTCGAGCCCGAAAATGGCGTCGGACAGCGTGACCGAGCCAGCCTTCTTGCCGTCGAGCGTGGTGACTTGAACTTCCATATCACTCGCCCTTCTTCGGCTTCTTGCCCGCGGCCGGTTTGCTGGCGCCCTTTGCCTCGCCTTTGGCTTCGCTCTTTGCTTCAGCTTTGGGCGCCGCCGGCTTGGCTTCGGCCTTTGCCGCGGGTTTGGCTTCAGCTTTGGCCTCGGGCTTGGCTTGCGCCTTGGCCTCGGTCTGTGCCGCAGCGGGCTTCGCTTCGGGCTTGGGTTCAGTCTTTGGCGCAGCCGGCGTGGCAGCTTGCTGCGGCGCAGCCGCGGCCTGTGCCGCTTGCGGCGTGGCTTCCGACGCTTGCTCGTCCGCTTTGGCCGCAGGGGCGTCGGCCAATCTGAACTTGCCCGGCTTCGGCACGCCACTCGGCAGCTTCTTCTTCACGGCATCGCGCACTGTGATCCAGCCGCCTTTGACGCCGGGCACGGCGCCTTCGACCAAGATCAGCCCGCGCGCAACGTCGGTCTGCCGCACCTTCAAATTCAGCGTGGTCACGCAGTCGACGCCGAGATGACCGGCCATTTTCTTGTTCTTGAAGGTCTTGCCGGGGTCCTGGCGGCCGCCGGTCGAACCATGCGAGCGATGCGAGATCGAAACACCGTGGCTCGCGCGCAGTCCGGCGAAATTCCAGCGTTTCATCGGGCCGGCCCAGCCCTTGCCGGTCGAGGTGCCGGTGACATCCACATATTGCCCGACCACGAAATGGTCGGCAGTGATTTCGGCGCCGATCGGGATCATGGCATCTTCATCGACCCGGAACTCGGCGAGCTTGCGTTTCGGCTCGACTTTGGCGACGGCGAAATGGCCGCGGTCGGCCTTGGTCGTGCTCTGCACCTTGCGCAAGCCCGCGCCAAGCTGCAGCGCGACGTAGCCGTTCTTCTCCTTGGTGCGATGGCCGACGACCTGGCAATTGCCGAGACGGAGCACCGTCACCGGCACGTGTTCGCCGGTCTCGGTGAACAGCCGCGTCATTCCGATCTTCTGTGCGAGCACTCCGGAACGCATTGTTATTCTCCGAGGCCCTTAAAGCTTGATCTCGACGTCGACGCCGGCCGCGAGGTCGAGCTTCATCAAAGCATCGACCGTCTGCGGCGTCGGATCGACGATGTCGAGGAGGCGCTTATGCGTGCGCATTTCGAACTGCTCGCGGCTTTTCTTGTCGACATGCGGCGAGCGGTTGACGGTGAATTTCTCGATCTTGGTCGGCAGCGGAATCGGCCCGCGGACCTGCGCGCCGGTGCGCTTGGCCGTGTTGACGATTTCGCGCGTCGACGCATCGAGAATGCGATGGTCGAACGCCTTGAGCCGGATGCGGATGTTCTGGCCGTTCATTGTCCCGTCTCTCTGCCCCGTCATTGCCGGACTTGATCCGGCAATCCCAATTAACCCGCACCGCGGTGCCTATTTGATCGAGATGGCCGGGACGAAGCCCGGCCATGACGACACGTTGATCCTCACTCGATGATGTTGGCGACGACGCCGGCGCCAACGGTCTTGCCGCCTTCGCGGATGGCGAAGCGCAGTTTCTCCTCCATCGCGATCGGCACGATCAGCGTGACCTCCATGGCGATGTTGTCGCCCGGCATCACCATCTCGGTGCCTTCCGGCAAAGTCACCACGCCGGTCACGTCGGTGGTGCGGAAATAGAATTGCGGCCGGTAATTGGTGAAGAACGGCGTGTGGCGGCCACCCTCCTCCTTGGTGAGGATGTAGGCCTCGGCCTTGAACTTGGTGTGCGGCTTGACCGAACCCGGCTTGCACAGCACCTGGCCGCGCTCGACTTCCTCGCGCTTGGTGCCGCGCAGCAGACAACCTACGTTGTCGCCAGCCTCGCCCTGATCAAGGAGCTTGCGGAACATTTCCACGCCGGTGACGACCGTCTTCTGCGTCGGGCGAATGCCGACGATCTCGACTTCCTCGCCGACCTTGATGACGCCGCGCTCGATACGGCCGGTGCAGACCGTGCCGCGGCCGGAAATCGAGAACACGTCCTCGACCGGCATCAGGAACGGCTGATCCTTCGGACGATCCGGCTGCGGGATATATTCGTCCACAGCTTTCATCAGTTCGAAGATCGAATTCTTGCCGAGCTCCGGATTCTTGTCTTCAAGCGCCATCAGTGCCGAACCCTTGATGATCGGAATCTTGTCGCCCGGGAAGTTGTATTTCGACAACAGCTCGCGAACTTCGAGCTCGACGAGCTCGAGGAGCTCGGGATCGTCGACCATGTCGACCTTGTTGAGATAAACGACCAGCGCCGGCACGCCGACCTGACGCGCCAAAAGAATGTGTTCGCGGGTCTGCGGCATCGGGCCGTCGGCGGCGCTGACCACCAGGATCGCGCCGTCCATTTGCGCGGCGCCGGTGATCATGTTCTTGACGTAGTCGGCGTGCCCGGGGCAATCGACATGCGCATAGTGACGCTTGTCGGTCTGATATTCGACGTGCGCGGTCGCAATCGTGATGCCGCGCGCCTTCTCTTCCGGCGCTTTGTCGATCTGGTCGTAGGCGGTGTAGGTCGCCTGACCTTTCTCCGCCAAAATCTTGGTAATCGCGGCCGTCAATGATGTCTTGCCGTGATCGACGTGGCCGATCGTTCCAATATTGCAATGCGGCTTGGTGCGCTGGAATTTTTCTTTGGCCATGGGACTCTCCGTTCCGGTTCCGGCTCCTGCTCCTGCTCTAATCGTTAGTGAATGCTGGTCAGGCGAATTTCGCCTGCACCTCTTCGGCGATGGCTTTCGGCACTTCTGCGTAGTGATCGAATTGCATTGTGAACGTGGCGCGCCCCTGAGACATGGAGCGCAGATTGTTGACGTAGGAGAACATGTTGGCGAGCGGCACCATCGCGGAAATGACATTGGCATTGCCGCGCATGTCCTGACCCTGGATCTGGCCGCGCCGCGAATTAAGGTCGCCGATGACCGAGCCGGTATAGTCTTCCGGGGTCACCACCTCGACCTTCATGATCGGCTCAAGCAGCACCGGGCCGCCCTTCTGCAACGCTTCGCGCATGGCGGCGCGCGCCGCGATCTCGAAGGCCATCGCCGACGAATCGACGTCATGCGAGTCGCCGTCGATCAGCCTTGCTTTCAAGTCAACGACCGGGAAGCCGGCCAGCACGCCCGACGTCAACTGCGCCTCGAGACCCTTTTCGACGGCCGGCACGAATTCCTTCGGCACCGCGCCGCCGACCACTTCGTTTTCGAATTCGAAACCGGTCCCGGGAGCCGCCGGCTCGGCGATGATCTTGATGCGCGCGAATTGGCCGTGGCCGCCGGTCTGTTTCTTGTGGGTGTAGTCGACCGTGGCCGGGCGGCTGATCTTCTCGCGATAGGCGACTTGCGGCGCGCCGATATTGGCGTCGACCTTATAGGTGCGCTTGAGAATATCGACCTTGATGTCGAGATGCAGTTCGCCCATGCCCTTGATGATGGTCTGGCCGGATTCCTGATCGGTGGTGACGCGGAACGACGGATCTTCGGCCACCAGCTTGGCCAGCGCGACGCCGAGCTTTTCCTGATCGGCTTTCGACTTCGGCTCGATCGCGATCTCGATGACCGGATCGGGGAATTCCATTTTCTCGAGGATGACGGCCTTCTGCGGATCGCACAGCGTGTCGCCGGTGCGTACTTCCTTCAGGCCGGCCAGCGCGACGATGTCGCCGGCATAGGCTTCCTTGATGTCTTCGCGGTTGTTGGCATGCATCAACAGCATGCGGCCGACGCGCTCTTTGCGGTCCTTGGTCGAATTCATCACGCCGGTACCGCTTTCAAGTTTGCCCGAATAGATGCGGCAGAACGTGATCGTGCCGACGAACGGGTCGTCCATGATCTTGAAGGCCAATAGGGCCATCGGCTCGGTGTCGGAGGGTTTGCGCTCGACCTCATTGCCCTTGAGATCGACGCCCTTCACC
>JBKPIZ010000395.1:0-9736 GCA_046730495.1 Pseudomonadota bacterium | reverse complement strand
CTGTGCTGAACAATGTCTGCTTTCGGGGGGCGGACGAAGAAGCGAATAAGACCGTGGGGAAGACGACACCTTCGCGGCTGGTCTGGCTGCAATCGGGCCTTTAGCGAGATTTTGAAGGTCACCGGGTGGGGGGCTTTGTATCGGTCAAGGCAGGGACAGGGCACCATATTTTTGCCATTGACGAAACAACATGCTCATGGTTGGTCCGCCCGGCGCCGGCAAATCCATGCTGGCGGCGCGGCTGCCGTCGATCCTGCCGCCGCTCGCGCCGGCCGAGCTTCTCGAAGTGTCGATGGTCGCCTCGGTGGCCGGTGAAATCCAAGGCGGCGCGCTCACGAACCGCCGGCCGTTCCGGGCGCCGCACCATTCCGCTAGCATGCCGGCTTTGGTCGGCGGCGGGTTGCATGCGCGCCCAGGCGAAGTCTCGTTATCGCATCATGGCGTGCTGTTCCTCGACGAGCTGCCGGAATTCCAGCCGCAGGCACTCGACTCGCTGCGCCAGCCGCTTGAAACCGGCGAGGTCTCGATCGCCCGCGCCAATCACCGCGTCACCTATCCCGCCCGTTTCATGCTGGTCGCGGCGATGAATCCCTGCCGCTGCGGCAAAGCCAATGAGCCGGGCTTCTCCTGCCGGCGCGGTCCCAACACGCGCTGTGCCGCCGAGTATCAGACACGGCTTTCCGGACCGCTGCTCGACCGCATCGACCTGCATATCGAGGTGCCGGCAGTGACCGCCGCCGATCTCATCCTGCCGCCGCCGGCCGAAGGCAGCCGCGAAGTCGCCGAGCGCGTCGCGCTGGCGCGCGACCGCCAGGCCGCGCGCTATGCCGCGATTGGGCTGCCGCATATCCGGACCAACGCCGCGGTCTCGGGCGCGATTTTGGAAGACGTGGCGCGGCCGGACGGCAGCGGGCTTACGCTGTTACGCGAAGCCGCCGATGCGATGCGGCTCTCGGCGCGCGGCTACCATCGCGTGTTACGCGTTGCCCGCACGCTCGCCGATCTCGACGGCGCCGACAAAGTCGGGCGCGTGCATCTGGCAGAGGCTCTGTCCTATCGCGCGCTTGCCGACGAAATAAGGCGCGCGGCGTAAAGCCGTTGTAACCGGCCCGCGCGCTTTTCGCCGCTCCGTCGATTATCCCGAACCGTTGCCGTGGATCGAGCCGCGCATGCCGATCGCGGACAAAAATTCCTGCCGCGTCTCGGCATGATCGCGAAACACGCCAAGCATGCGGCTCGTCACCATGGTGACGCCAGGCTTGTGGATGCCGCGCGTGGTCATGCACTGGTGCGTCGCTTCGGTGACCACGGCAACACCATGGGGCTTGAGCACGGCATCCAGACAAGAGGCGATCTCGGCGGTCATTTTCTCCTGGATCTGCAAGCGGCGGGCATAGACCTCGACCAGCCGGGCCAGTTTGGAAATGCCGACCACGCGGTTGCGCGGCAAATAGCCAATGTGAACGCGGCCGATAATAGGCGCCAAGTGATGCTCGCAATGCGACTCGAAGCGGATATCGCGCAGCACCACGACTTCGTCATAGCCGCCGGTTTCCTCGAAGGTGCGTTTGAGATAGTCGCGCGGATTGTCCTTATAGCCGGCAAACCATTCCTCGTAGGCGCGCACGACCCGCCCCGGGGTGGCGAGAAGCCCCTCGCGCTCCGGATCGTCGCCAGCCCAGCGGATCAGCGTGCGCACCGCATCTTCGGCTTCGGCGCGCGACGGCCGCCGATTTATGGTCACCGATTTGCTGCGCCCCGTTTTGTTGTTCACAGGCTTGTCCATGAATTTTCTCTCCGGCCGGGCATTCGTGTAATGAAACTTATGCGTCAATCGTCATCTCGCCATCGCCCTACAACCTGCGCAACGCCACTTCCTCAACCCGATGGCTTTCGCTTTTCTTGAGGATGAGATCAGCGCGCAGACGAGTCGGCACGATATTTTCGCGCAGGTTGACGAGATTGATGCGATTCCAGATGTCGGTTGCGGTTTCCGCGGCCTCGCGATCGGACAGTCGCGCGTAGCGGTGAAAATAGGATTTCGGATCGGCGAAAGAAGTGCCGCGAAGCGTCAGAAATCGCGTGACGTACCAGGACAGCAACACGTCCTCGTCGGCATCGATATAGACCGAGAAATCGAAAAAGTCGGAGACGAACGGAACGGCTTTGCCGTCCTTAGGCAAGCGCCCGGTTTGCAGGACGTTCAGTCCCTCGACAATCAGGATGTCCGGTCGATCGATCTCGATCCATACATTGGGAACAACGTCGTAGACGAGATGCGAATAGACCGGCGCATGCACCGGCCGCCGCCCGGCTTTGATATCCGAGAGAAACCGCAGCAAAGCTGGAAGGTCGTAGCTTTCCGGGAACCCCTTCTTGTCCATCAGTCCTTCGCGCTCGAGCACAGCGTTCGGGAAAAGAAATCCATCGGTGGTGAGGAGATCGACTTTGGGAACGTTGGGCCAGCGCGCCAGCAAGGCTTGCAAGACGCGGGCGGTAGTGGACTTGCCGACCGCGACCGAACCGCCGACGCCGATGATGTACGGCATCTTCGCGTCCTCGGTGCCGAGAAACGCCTGCTGGGCGCTAAACAGCCTTTGCATCGCCGCGACATAGAACGAGAGCAGTCGCGACAGCGGCAGATAAATCTCTTCCACTTCCGACATATCGAGCCGGTCGTGCATCGACCGCAGCCGCGCCACTTCGCCAGGCGTGAGCGTCATCGGCGTGTCTTCGCGGCGGATCGCCCATTCCGCGCGCGAGAACACGCGGTAGGGCGAGACGTCCTGTGCGGTGCGCTGCTCCATCGGATGCTCTTAGCCGCCCGTTTCAGCGCCCTTACGCGCGGCCTTTTCCTCAAGCCCGGATTGATGACTGCGGGCGCCAAGTTCGGCCTCGACCTCGTCGAGCGTAATGCCGCGGGCATGGAGCACAACGAGCAGATGATAAAGCACGTCGGCGGCCTCGCGGACCAAGCCTCGCCGGTCATTGCTCACCGCGGCAATGGCCGCCTCGACGGCCTCCTCGCCGAACTTTTTTGCGCAATGATCGACGCCGCGGTCGAGCAGCTTGCGGGTATAGGAAGCCTCCGCGCTTTCGCGGGCGCGCGCCTGCACGCGCCGTTCCAGATCGCGGATGGTGAAACTCGACATCGGCAAGTCCTTAGGCAAGTCCTTGGGCAAGTCCTTCGGGCAACTCCTTCCGTCCGGGTTCCATATCATCTCCCCCGCCACGCCGGGAGAGGCAGCTTTAAGGATCGAGCCGCACCGGAAGACCCGCTTGGGCCATATAATCCTTGGCTTGCCGTACGGAATACTCGCCAAAGTGAAAGATCGACGCCGCCAGCACTGCAGCGGCGCGACCGTCGCGGATGCCCTCGACCAGATGATCAAGGTTACCGACCCCGCCGGAGGCGATCACCGGGACCGAAACCGCGTCCGCCACGGCGCGGGTCAGCGCGATATCGAAGCCCTTTCGCGTGCCGTCACGGTCCATGGAGGTCAGCAAAATCTCGCCGGCGCCGAGCGCCACCACCTCGCGCGCATAAGCGAGCGCGTCGATCCCGGTCGGACGACGCCCGCCATGGGTGAAGATCTCCCAGCGCGCCGGTTCACCGGGCTTTGATACTTGTTTGGCGTCAATCGCCACCACGATGCACTGATCGCCGAATTTTTCGGCGGCTTCTTTAACGAAGCCGCGGCGTTCCACCGCGGCAGTGTTGATCGAGACTTTATCGGCGCCGGATGTGAGTAGCACGCGGATGTCCTCGATGCTGCGCACCCCGCCGCCGACCGTGAGCGGCATAAAGCAGGCTTCCGCGGTACGCCGCACCACATCGAGCATGATGCCGCGGTTCTCATGGCTCGCGGTAATGTCCAGGAACGTAAGCTCATCGGCGCCCGCTTGGTCATAGGCGATCGCCGCGGCGACCGGATCGCCAGCATCGCGCAGATCGACGAAGTTGACGCCTTTGACGACGCGGCCGTCTTTGACGTCGAGGCAGGGAATGACGCGGACCTTGAACATCTAGGCCGGCGCTCGCGCCTGACGCAGCAGCGAGAGCGCCGCCGCCGGATCGAGCCGGCCGTCGTAAAGCGCGCGGCCGGCAATTGCGCCTTCGAGCTTTTGCGCGCGCGGCTCGAGCAGCGCCCGTACATCGGCAAGCGAAGCAAGCCCCCCCGAGGCGATCACCGGCGGCGAAATCTGCTCGGCGAGCGCGATCGTTGCATCGAGATTGAGTCCTTGAAGCATGCCGTCGCGATTCACGTCGGTGTAGACGATGGCCGCAACGCCGGCGTCTTCGAAGCGGCGGGCGACGTCGAGCGCGGACAGCGCCGATGTTTTCGACCAGCCTTCGACCGCGATCTTGCCGTCGCGCGCGTCGAGCCCGACCGCGACGCGGCCGGGATAGGCGCCGGCGGCAGCTTTGACGAGCGTCGGATCGCGCACGGCCGCGGTGCCGACGATCACACGCGCGATGCCCTTATCCAGCCAGGCGTCGATGGTGGCGCGATCGCGGATGCCGCCGCCGAGCTGCACCGGGATTTTCACCGTCGCAATGACCCGTTCCACCGCCGCGGCGTTGACCGGCTTGCCGGCAAATGCGCCGTCGAGATCGATCAGATGCAAATAGGTGAAGCCCTGCTCCGCAAAAGCCCGCGCTTGCGCGGCCGGATCGCGGCTGAACACCGTCGCGCGCATCATGTCGCCCTGCTGCAGGCGCACGGCCTCGCCATTCTTCAGGTCGATCGCCGGAAATAAGATCACGGTTTCCACTTCAAGAAATTTGCAATCAGCGCCAAGCCGAGCTTTTGGCTCTTCTCGGGGTGAAATTGCGTGCCGACGATGTTGTCCCGCCCGACGATCGCAGTGACCGGTCGGCCGTAATCGGCGTTCGCCACCAGATCCTGGCGCTGCGACGGATTGAGCGCGAACGAGTGCACGAAATAAGCGTGCCGGCCTTGCGGTCCGAGCGTCAGGCCGTCGAGCAGCGGATGCGAGCGCACGACATTGAGCGTGTTCCAGCCCATATGCGGGATTTTCAATGTAGCGTCGCCCGGGGTGATGCGATCGACTTCGCCGCCGATCCAGCCCAGCCCCTCGACCACTTCATATTCGCGCCCGCGCTCGGCCAAGAGCTGCATGCCGACGCAAATGCCGAAAAACGGCCGGCCCTTGCCGCGCACCGCTTGCTCGAGCGCATCCACCATGCCGGACACGGCATCGAGTCCGCGGCGGCAGTCGGCGAAAGCTCCCACTCCGGGCAAAACAACGCGATCGGCGCCCGCCACGACCTCCGGATCGCGCGTCACCGTGATCGGCTGATCCAATCCGGCCTCATGGGCCGCCCGTTCAAAAGCCTTGGCCGCCGAATGTAGATTGCCCGAGCCGTAATCGACGATGGCGACGCTCACCGGTGCGCTCCGGGCTCGGGAAATAATCCGATCACGCCGGATGGTGCGGGCGGCGGCGGCGCGGCTGAGCCCGATGCGGGCGCATTCGGCGGCGATGCAGGACGACGCGCCGGCGCTTGACGAATCCAAACATCGAAAAAGCGCCTTTCGGCGTCCTCGACGTCATCGCCGGTGACCACGCCGATGTTGCGCCAATGGCGGCGCGCCAGCTTGAAACGCCGCAGCGTTCCTGCCTCAAGCCCGGCAAGCGACGAGATCAACAAGCTGGTCAAAACTAGCGTGAGCACCGAAGCGCCGAGCGCGCGCAAGCCGGCGGTGAGTGCCGCCGACACCAGAAGATAAACGGCCAGCGCCAGCCACAAGCGGTGACGCAGCATCCACAGCGGGGTGAGCAGGAAAGCCCACCATGAGAAGCCGTCACGGACAAAGACAAAGCGATAGGGTTCGGCCGCGACCGCGCCGGTGTCGAGCGGCGGTTGATGGACGGTGTAGATGGACATTGACCGATCTCTCAACGTTAGCCAGCTGCGCGATCCCTAGAAACTCGTCTTTGCAACTTACGTTCCACGGACCGCAGTTTATTCGCCGAGCCTGCCCTTGGTTGATGGCACCTCGCCCGCCGCCCGCGGATCGATGGCAACGGCGGCGCGCAACGCGCGGGCCAGACCTTTAAAACAGGATTCGGCGATATGATGATCGTTGGCGCCGTACAGCGTGGCGACGTGCAACGTCACACCCGCGTTCATGGCGAAAGCGCGAAACCATTCCTCGACCAATGCGGTGTCGAACGGCCCGACTTTGGCCCGGACGAATTCAACGTTGAACACCAGAAACGGGCGGCCGGAAATATCCAGAGCGACGCGCGTGAGCGCTTCGTCCATTGGCACGTGCACGTCGGCATAGCGGGTGATGCCCTTCATCTCGCCCAGCGCCTGTTTGACCGCCTGGCCGAGCGCGATGCCGACATCCTCGGTCGTGTGGTGGTGATCGATATGCAGATCGCCCTTGGCTTTGACGCGGATGTCGATCCGCGAATGCCGGGCCAACAGGTCGAGCATGTGGTCGAGAAACCCGATGCCGGTTTCGATCGAAGACGCTCCGGTGCCGTCGAGCTCGACCGCGACCTCGACATCGGTTTCCTTGGTCTTGCGCGCCACCGCGCCTTTGCGCATTTCCACTCTCCGATCGCTGTCTCGGGCGCAATCTTGCCTGCGCGCGGGCCTTTTAGCAGGGCCGATCCAAACTCGCCACTGGCGCCTCGCATTTGCATTGCCGGCGGCCAACTCTTAAATCATGGCTTAAGTAAACGTTTCCCAGCCCGGTCAGTTGAAGGTTGGCCGTCGAACCCGGTTAATTGTTCATCCAGCGCATGTCATCGGTAGAAGCGGGCCATTCCGGCCCCTGGCACGGCACGACCGTCCTGACGGTCCGCAAGGGCGGACTGGTCGCGATCGGCGGCGACGGACAGGTCTCGATCGGCCAGACCATCATCAAGGCGAACGCCAAGAAAGTGCGGCGTCTCGGCGGCGGTGCGGTCATCGGCGGCTTTGCCGGCGCCACTGCCGATGCGTTCACGCTGTTCGAGCGGCTCGAATCCAAGCTCGAACAGTATCCCGGCCAATTGACGCGCGCCGCCGTCGAACTCGCCAAGGATTGGCGGACCGACCGCTACCTTCGGCGGCTGGAAGCCATGATGATCGTCGCCGACAAGGACGTGTCGCTGGTATTGACCGGCACCGGCGACGTGCTCGAACCGGAGGCCGGCGTCGTCGGCATCGGCTCTGGCGGCAATTATGCGCTCGCCGCAGCGCGCGCTTTGCTCGATGGGTCGCTTGATGCGGAAGCGATCGTGCGCCGCTCGCTCGACATTGCCGCAGAGATTTGCGTCTACACCAATCGCAACGTAACCGTAGAGACGTTGAAGGCGTGACCGACTTCTCTCCCCGCGAAATTGTCTCTGAGCTCGACCGTTTCATCGTCGGGCAGGGCGACGCCAAGCGCGCTGTCGCCATTGCGTTGCGCAATCGCTGGCGCCGCCTGCAGCTCGACGAGCGGCTGCGCGAAGAAGTATTGCCCAAGAATATTCTGATGATCGGGCCGACCGGCGTCGGCAAGACCGAAATCTCCCGCCGGCTCGCCAGGCTCGCCGGCGCGCCATTTCTCAAAGTCGAAGCAACCAAGTTCACCGAGGTCGGCTATGTCGGCCGCGACGTCGAACAGATCGTGCGCGACCTCCTCGAGATCGCCATTACGCTGACGCGGGAAAAACGGCGTAAAGACGTACACGCCCGTGCCCAGCAAGCCGCCGAAAATCGTGTGCTCGACGCACTGGTCGGCGCGAATGCGAGCGCTTCGACCAAAGACGCGTTTCGCAAGAAGCTGCGCGCCGGCGAGCTCAACGACAAAGAAATCGAGATCGAGGTGCAGACCGGCGGCGGCGGATTGCCGCTGTTCGATATTCCCGGCATGCCGGGCGCGCAGATGGGCGCGATCTCGATCGGCGATATTTTCGGCAAGCTCGGTGGTAGCCGAACCAAGACCCATCGCGTCACGGTGGCGGATTCCTACGACATTCTGGTCAATGAGGAATCCGATAAATTGCTCGACACCGACCAATTGACTCAGGAGGCGATCAAGACCGTTGAAAACAACGGCATCGTCTTCCTCGACGAGATTGACAAAATTTGCGGCCGCGAAGGCCGTATCGGCGCCGACGTGTCGCGTGAGGGCGTGCAACGCGATCTGTTACCCTTGATCGAAGGCACCACCGTTGCCACCAAACATGGATCGGTGAAAACCGATCATATTCTGTTTATCGCCTCGGGCGCCTTCCACATTTCCAAGCCGTCCGATCTCTTGCCGGAACTGCAAGGGCGATTGCCGATCCGCGTCGAGCTCAAGCCGCTGACTCGCGATGACTTCCGCCGCATTCTGACCGAACCGGAAGCCTCGCTCATCAAACAATACGTAGCGCTGATGGCGACCGAAGGCGTCAATCTGGAATTTTCCGAGGATGCGATCGACGCCGTCGCCGATGTTGCGGTGGCGGTCAACTCAAGCGTTGAAAATATCGGCGCCCGGCGTTTGCAGACAGTGATGGAGCGCGTGCTCGATGATGTTTCGTTCGGCGCGCCCGACCGCGCCGGCGAAACGGTGAAAATCGACGCGGCCTACGTGCATAAGCACGTTGGCGATCTCGCCAAGAACGCCGATCTCAGCCGATTTATCTTGTGAGCAGCTGCACGGCCGTGGCGCCGGCAGCCATCGCGTTCAGCGCTGGAAGGCCGGTTGGCTTTGCTGCTCGCGGTTGATTTCGCGAATCATTGCCATCCATTTTTCGACCTGAGCCAGCATGCGCAGATCGGAGGCGCCTGAATTGTGCGCCGAAATCGGCGCTGGCTCGGTCGTGGTAACCATACTCTCGGTAACGCTACGCTCGGACATGGGGTGGTTGCTTCCGAATCCCGGTTGGCTTGTGCGGCGGAGTTTCGCCGACGAGTTTGACGGATTCGTGCGTTTTTTCGGACTTTCTCGCTATTAGGGTTAACAGTGCGTGTGTATTAGCGCCGTTGCCGCTAACGGGGCCGGCGGCGCAAGCGCAGGTACAGCGCGCCTTCGCCGCCGTGGCTGGCATGCGCTTCCTGGAAACTGACGATAAAGCGGCGGAACTCCGGCAACGACAACCATAATGGCACTTGCCGCCGCAGTACGCCGCGTTCGGACGGCGAGCCCGCGGCACCGCCCATACCCTTGCCGGTCACCACCAGCGCGAGTTTTACATCTTGCACTTGCGCCTGCATGAGAAAATGCAAAAGCGCCGCATGCGCCTGTGTCTGCGTCATGCCGTGAAGATCGAGCCGAACGTCGATCGCCGCGTGTCCCCGCGCGACGCGCTGCCGCAAGCGGCGATCGAACTGAGCCAGCGCTGGCGGCTGTTTCGCATGGGCGCGTTGTTTCGCAACGCTCTGAGCCGGCAGCGTTTCACGCGTGGCCTGACCGGGTGCAGCGCCAAGGGCAGCATCGGCGTTGCGGCGCAATGGCGTCACACCGCGCGCAAATCCTCTCCACAGCGCCCGTTCGTCGTCGCTCAAACGGCGCCGGCTCATCGGCGGCGCCGCGCGTTGGATTTGCCGTTTGCGGACGGCACCGCGTTCGCGCCGGCAGCCATTGCCGGCTTGGTCTCAGACAGCGGCACCTCATTCGCAACGCCATCTGGCGCCGTCGGGTCGGGCATATTGTCGAAATTGAAACTGAACAGGCCCGGCCGTGCCGGCGGCAGCGGCACGTCGCTCCCGGCAGCCACTGGATCGAGCGCGCGCGGT
>JBKPIZ010000394.1:0-4373 GCA_046730495.1 Pseudomonadota bacterium | reverse complement strand
TGCCGCAGCATCCAAACCCGCAATAGCATTGCGCCGGTGCGTGTTCTGGCCCATTCGGACGTAGCGCCCGCCCGCAAGCAGGACCCTGGTGAAAAGTTTCCCTGGCGCACGCTCTATGAATCGGGCGTCGGCCATTGGGTGAAGCCGGCACCGATCATGAATTTCGGCCAAGTGTTGGCGCCCGGATCGCGAGGAGACGCCGTGGTCGCGCTGCAGAAATCTCTGCGCGAATATGGCTATGGGATCGAGACTAATGGCGACTACGATTCAAATACGTTGGAGGTCGTGACCGCGTTCCAACGCCATTTCCGTCCCGAACGCGTCGACGGCAGTGCCGATCCATCGACGCGAACCACCTTGCAGGAGCTTCTCGCCAACCGCGGCCGTGCCAGGACAATGGCGGCGCGGGCGCGGACCGCGATACTGCGGGCGGCACCCTAAACTTTAAGCTTGCGGCGCGATCGGGCACCTTCAACCCTTGACGACCCCTCTCAACATCCCCATCCCTGTGGGCGTCAGTCGGTCGGACGGCCGCTCCGGCGAAACCGAAAGGTTGCCGGAGAGGAAAGTCCGGGCTCCGCGGACAAACGGTGCCGGATAACATCCGGCGGGTGCGAACCTAGGGACAGTGCCACAGAAAACATACCGCCGCGGCAGGCTAAGTTAGTCGCGGCAAGGGTGAAATGGTGCGGTAAGAGCGCACCGCGCCGGCAGCAACGCCGGCGGCAGGGCAAACCCCACCGGGAGCAAGACCGAATAGGGACGGCGCGAGGCTGGCGCGAAAGTGCCGCTTCGGGATCGTGTCCGGATCCTGCCGTCCGGGTAGGTTGCTTGAGGCGCCGGGCAACCGGCGTCCCAGAGGAATGGCCGTCACGCAGGCGAATCCTTTCGCATGCCGTCCAGAACCCGGCTTATAGGCCGGCTGACGTGAGAATAAGGGCGCTCGGCGGAAACCCCGCCGGGCGCCCGCCAATTTTTGCGGCCCGCTTTGGCACGGCTTTTGAATGAAATCGCGGTGAAGGCGGGAAAGAGAGCAACGATGCCGTTTGAGCGGAGAGGCAGAAGGAACGTTCTCCACATCCATTCGAAGAGAGGCGACTTTTCCAAATATAGATCGCGAAATTGCTATGCGAGAAAGAAAATTCTATCTCTGGGTAGATCCGTCATGACCCGCGCGCCTGAACACATGCCAACCGCTCAGATCGCGCCATTGTCGCGATTGCCGACCTTCTTTGCCCTGAAGGACAAGCGCGTGATCGTGGCGGGCGGTAGCGCCGCCGCCACCTGGAAAGCTGAGCTCCTGTCCGCGGCCGGCGCGCGGGTCGAAGTGTTTGCGCCGGAGCCCGGCGCCGACATGCTGGCGCTGGCCAGCGCTCCGCCGAACGGCGCTGTCGCTATCCAGTGCCGCAATTGGTCCGCGGACGATTTCAATGACGCCGCCATCGCGGTCGCCGATTGTCCGAACGACCAAGTCGCCGCGCAATTTGCGGCGGCAGCACGCGACGCCGGCGTGCCGGTCAATGTCATCGACCGGCCGGCATTCTGCGACTTCTCGTTCGGCGCCATCGTCAATCGCTCGCCGCTCGTCATCGGTATTTCCACCGAAGGCGCTTCTCCGGTATTTGCTCAGGCGATTCGGGCCAAGATCGAAGCGCTGATCCCGCAGGGATTTGCGCGCTGGGCGGCGGCGGCTTTGGCATGGCGGCCGCGCTTGCGCACGCTCGCTTTGCCGTTTCGCGGCCGCCGCACCTTCTGGGAGAGGTTTACCGCTCGTGCCATGGTGGCCCCGAACCGGATGCCGGACGAGGCGGAGCTTGATGCGTTGCTGGCCCCGGCACCGCGCACCGGTGGATCAGTGACGCTGGTTGGCGCCGGGCCGGGCGATCCCGAATTGTTGACGCTGCGCGCGGTGCGCGCCCTGCAATCAGCCGAGGTGATCCTGTTCGACGATCTCGTGTCGACTGATGTTCTCGATTTCGCGCGCCGCGAGGCCAAGAAAATGCTGGTCGGCAAAACCGGGCACGCGCCGTCGTGCCGCCAGGATGACATCAACGCGCTGATGATTTCGCTCGCTAAGAGCGGACGCGCCGTGGTGCGATTAAAGGGCGGCGATCCGATGATCTTTGGCCGCGCCGATGAGGAAATCGCCGCCTGCCTCGCGGCGGGAATTCCGATCGAAGTCGTTCCCGGCATCACCACCGCGCAAGGGGCCGCCGGCCGGCTCCTGGTGTCGTTGACCCGCCGCAGCGAGGCGCGCCGCGTGCAATACATCACCGGCCACGGTCGCGGCGGCGCGCTGCCGGCCGATATCGACTGGAACAGCCTCGCCGATCCTGCCGCGACGACGGTTGTATATATGCCAACCAAAACCTTGCCTGATCTGGTGGGGGCCGCGCTCAAAGCGGGTCTCGAGCCAAAGACGCCAGCGATCGCGGTAATATCCGCAACGCGCGCCGACGAGCGCGTGATCGCAGCGACAATCGCCGATTTGCCCGGACGGCTCGACGCCGAACGGCTTGCGGGGCCGGTTGTGGTGATGATCGGGCGCGTGTTCGATCGCCTGCAAAGCGGCGCCAGCGAAGTGGCCGTGCCGCCTATGCCGCGCCCGGTGCCATTAGCCAAATGATTTTCTGAAGGTTGCAGAGACCCGCCCCCGCCGCCTATTTATCCCCTGCATGGACAGCTTGACCGCCCCGCCCTCCGTCGCGAGTTCCGCGCATCTGCCGCCCCACCAAGCGGGCCTGATTGACGCGCGCCTCACAGCTATTGAAGACGTCGCCCGCGACACCAAGCTCTATACTTTCGCGCGCGTCGATGGCGCCAAGCTGCCGGCTTACGCACCGGGGGCGCATATCGATCTGCATCTGCCCAATGGATTGGTGCGCCAATTCTCGTTGGTCGTGCCGGATTCGAACCCCGACAAATATGTCGTCGGCGTCAAGCGCGATGCCGCCAGCCGTGGCGGCTCACGTTACATCATCGATGAAATGCGCATCGGCGATCAGATCAAGATCAGCCCACCGCGCAACAATTTCCCGCTGGTGGACAATGCCGAGCACGTCGTGCTCATCGCCGGCGGCATTGGCATCACGCCAATCTGGTGCATGGCGCAACAGCTCGCCGCCCTCAACCGCTCCTGGAAACTTTATTATGCCTGCCAGTCGCGCCAGGACATGGCGTTCCTGGAGGAACTGAAAAAACACGATCCGCAAGCGGTGCACCTGCATTTCGACGACGAAGCCGAGGGCAAGTTTCTCGACCTCGCGGCGGCGATCGAAGCGGCGCCGCAAAACACGCACTTTTATTGCTGCGGCCCGAACCCGATGCTCAAAGCATTCGAGACGGCCGCGGCAAGCCGTCCGCGCGGCAATATTCATGTCGAGTATTTCACGCCAAAGGATGACGCAACGAGCGGCCATATCGGCGGGTTCTGGGTCGAACTGGCGCGCTCCGGCGAGGAATATTTCATTCCCGAAGGCAAGAAAATTCTCGAAGTGCTGTACGAGGCCGGCGTCGACGTCGACTATTCTTGCGAGCTCGGCATCTGCGGCGCTTGCGAGACGCGGGTGATTTCCGGCATTCCCGAGCATCACGATTCGGTGCTGAGCGAGGAAGAGCAGGCGACAAACGAGAGGGTGATGATCTGCTGCTGCGGCTGCAAGACCGAGCGGCTGGTGCTGGACATGTAGCCCCACGCCGGCGGCGCTGCCCCGGCGCTCAAGTCCGGCAATTCGGACGCTGGTGACGCCATAAGCGACGGTCTATAACCGCGCTATGGATGCGCCCGTCAGATCGCCGACCAGGAAAAGCCGTCCCGTAAAGGAAAAGCAGGATTTGCGCGCCTGGATCGCGCAATTGCGCGCGGCCGGTGAGGTCGAGGACATCAAAGGCGCCGAGCGCGAGCGCGAAATCGGCGGCATCGTCGATATCTATCAGCGCCGCATCGGCAACAAGGCCGTGCTGTTCGACGACGTTGCAGGATTTCCGCGCGGCCATCGAATCCTGGCCAACATTCTGACCTCGGTGCGCCGGATCAATATCACGCTCGGGCTTGATGCCGACGCTGCTCCCAATGAACTCATTCAGTACTGGCGGCATTACATGAGGGACGCGCGCGCCATTGCGCCGGTCACGGTGCAGAGCGGGCCGGTTACGGAAAACGTCCTCACTGACAGCGACATCGATATCTTCAAAATCCCGGTGCCGCGCTGGCATGAGCATGACGGCGGCTACTACATCGGCACTGGCGACATGGTCGTCATGCGCGATCCGGATACCGGCTGGATCAATTACGGCGCCTATCGCGTGCAGGCGCAGGGGCGCAATGCCGCAACCGTCATGTGCTCGAAAGGCAAGCACGGCGATCTCATCCG
>JBKPIZ010000393.1:0-8939 GCA_046730495.1 Pseudomonadota bacterium | reverse complement strand
TGTAGGGTATACCATTCGGGAACGGTGCGCCGCAGGCCGCAAATCCTGCCGCAGTGACTGCAGTGGCAGTACAATAAAAATTGTCGCTGGTGCCAAGCGCCCAGTAGCCAGCATCACCGGAAATTAACATGCCAATGCCGTTCGGAAGCCAGCCGCTTGGCGTGGTGAAGGTGATGTTGCCGGTAGTGAACCAGCCGTCTGCCCCCGAATTCAGAACTGACGGCGAGTACCATTCCTGAATGCCAACCGCCCACTGATCGTTGATGGTGTAAGTGGCCTTGCCGTAAATTTCGACAAAGCTCACGTTAGCTTTGACTACGTTGCCATTGGGAAGAGCAGTACCCGGAAAGGCGTTCGTGCCGGGAGGATTGCACGGTGTATTTATATTGGGATTGAAGCACTCACCGCCCGGGTAATAGTAATACCAAACCCCGAAATCGAGGGCGAGCTTGTCAAAGGTCGGGCGGACACCGCCGTAGAAGTCGATTTCCGCCGCCGCGCGGTTCGGGAAGTCGATGCTCTCGCCGGAAATACCCGCGTAATACTGCCACTGCGGATTGACCGTGTAGCGGAGCTCGAAGCCCGCCTGGGCCGACGGTCGGTGGTTCGATTGCGTGATGCCGCGGAAATTATAGTCTGTCATCAGCGCCGCGGTGATCGCGACATCCCATGGCGAAGGTGGCGGTGGCGGCGGCGCCGGCGGCGCCTTTTTGGCCATATCGGCGGCGAGTGCCGAGGTGGTCAGACCAGCCACAATCAGCAACGGAAAAGCCACTTTTTTCATAACCGACCCCTTTTTATCCCCGTCGGCAGATAGGCACCCTCGCGGCCCACCTGCAAAACGAATTTCCGCGACAATCCGCGCATCCCCGATTTGCGCGGCTCTGAAACTACCCAAGTTTTTCAATTTTGCGACGGAACAGCCAAGATTAAATCGGCGGCAAATGCTGTCTTTTTATGCTTTCGTTGGAAAACTTCACACTTTGTCAAAGACTGTGGCGGTTGGGATACAGTTCATTTGTGAGAATATTTCTCCGCTCCGACACTCACGGATAGCGGTCGCCCTATATAGCTGCGGGGGAGCATCATCCGAGGAGAAAGGCCGATGAAGGCGATAGTGGACGGCGCGGTGATCGCCGACAGCGATAACGTAATCGAATGCAAAGGATATCAGTACTTTCCGCCGGAAACCGTACGTCTGGACTGGCTCGAAAAGGTCGCGAAGACCGCAGACGACCTTGCCTGTCCGCACGGCGTCCAATTCTATGACGTGGTTGTCGCCGGCAAGCGGCACAGCCGCGCGGCCTGGAGCTACGAGGCGCCGCGACCCGAGATGAGGCAGGTCGGCGGACGATTCGGCTTCTGGCAAGACGTCGAACTTGTCTAGGCCCAGCTGCGCTGGAGTCTCCCTGCCCGCCTCCTAAGCCGCCTGCTTCTTGCGATTGGCCTCAAGCCGGGCATCGACCAAGGCAACCTGAGCGTCAATGGCCGGATGGCTTAAGCCCTTCTGCCTGGCAATGAGCTGCACCAACTTGTCGGCGCGCTCGATGAACGGCGCCCCGTTCTGCAAAGCGCGCGCCGCCGAGGCCGGCCGCGTCAGCGACTGCGCCGCGGCGGCGTATTTTTCGAACGGCACCAGATCTTCGGGCTTGGCGCCGAGCTTGACGCATAGATCGACGACGAAGTTGTAGACCGAACGCGACGTGGCGATGTCGCTATGGACCGCTTCTTGCGCGGTGCGCATGCCATCCTTGGTCACGCAGCGGTAATTGCCGGCGAGCAGCATGGCCCATTTGGCGAGCGGCACGAAGATCGAATCGTAGACCTTCAGCTTCACCGGCAATTCGAGCTTGCCTTCAGGAGCATCATAGCGAATGGCTTCGATCTCGTTCTGCAACTGGCGCAATATCGCAGTCGATTTCTCGTCATTGAAGCGCGCCACCTTGAAGTTGGTCGGCAAGGTGACCATCAGCACATTGACTTTCTCATCCGGCGGGCGGATCGCCTGCGGATCGGGACTGTTCAAGGTGATGGTCGCGGGATCGAACGAATCCCAAACGCTTGGATCGGTGTAAGCAGGCTTGAGCGCTTCGTAATCGAGTCCCGGGATGCGTTTGACATAGGGCAGCGGCGGCATGTTCATGATCGACATGCACGGCACACGCGATTTGCCGACGGCATCGAGAAGCTCGCGCACGCCGGCAGAGCGATATTGCGGCTCCTGCATGGCAAGGCCGATCAGGTCGTAATCCTTGGGGTTCACTCCCGTTGCCGGCCCGGCCGTGACTTTGCCCGGCAGTTTGCGCGAGTCGAGTTCGATCGGGTCCTTTCGCCCGCGCACTGGCAAGCGCACCCGAAAGCCCTCGCTATTGATCAGATCGGCTTCCGCCGGAAGACAGACCAAGTGCAGCTTGTGTCCGCCAAACAGAAGCTTGGACGCCAGAAGCGAACCGTAAGACGCGCCCATGATCAGAATTTTGTAGGTCGCCGGCATAACGCACCTCCTCGAAACGAAATGAACCGTTATCGTAAAGCCCACGACCGGCAGGCCGATCGCCGCCGATCATTTGCTTTTCCATGAATGCTATTGGTCCCGAGGGGGCGATGCAATGCAGGCGGCGGCGCTTGGCGCCGCCGCTTTCCGCGCTTGCTCGATCGATGTTAGGCGCCGGTATCGCCACCGCCGCCGAAGTCGCTGGGCGGGCTCCACGAGGGCATTGGCGCCGGTTCGGGGGCGGGTGAAGGAGCCGCGGGCTTTGGCGCCGAGCGGCGCTTTGGGGCGGCCTTACGCGCCGATTTCTTCTTGGTCGGCCTTTTCGCCGACGCCTTCACAGTTTTCCGCTTCTTACGGGCCGGAGCGGCCTTCTTCTTCTTTTTGGTCGACCGTTTCTTCGCTCTTGTCCTCTTCGCCATAATGGACCTCCCGATCCCTGTAAGGTTCAAAACCCGTGCTGTCTCCACACCGTGCCCGGCATCTGACGCGCGCTATGACACCCCGCATCCAAGCCTCGGCTTTGCTCAACCGTTTGCCGTCGCCGGGTGCATCGCCGGGTTCGTCGCCGCCTCTGGGCGATGCTCCCGCAGCACCGGCGGACAAGGCCCGCCAGTAGCCCAGTCGATCAGCTCGACCGTATGGACTGCTGGAAGCTCCGTGCCCGCTGCGATCTGCATGATGCAACCGAGATTGCCGGCTGCGATCACGTCAGGTCGCAATCTCTCGATAGTCCTGACTTTACGCTCGCGCAACCTCCTTGCGATGTCCGGCTGCAGAATATTGTAGGTCCCCGCCGAACCGCAGCATAGGTGACCTTCGGGGATGTCCTTCACGACGAAGCCGACCTTGCTGAGAATTTCCTTGGGCTCGCGGACGACACGCTGTCCGTGCTGCATAGAACATGCCGAATGATAGGCGACGACAAGCTGCGCGCCGTGCTGATCGGGCGAGAGCGGCAGCGCGGCAAGATATTCGGTGATGTCCTTGGCGAGTGACGCAACCCGCGCGGCACGCTCGGCATAGTCGGGATCCTGACGCAGCATAAAACCGTAATCCTTCACGGTCGTGCCGCAGCCCGAGGTCGTGATCAGGATAGCGTCGAGATGACCGAGCGCGCTCCAGGCCTCGATATTGGCGCTCGCCTGCGCCAGCGCCTGTTCCCGCCGTCCCATGTGATGGACGAGTGAACCGCAGCATCCGGCGCCTTCGGCGATCACGACCTCGATGCCAAGCCGTGTGAGAAGCCGGATTGCCGCGCCATTGATTTGCGGCGCCAGAACGTCATTGACGCAGCCGGCGAGAAGCGCCACGCGTCCTTTGCGGCCAGACGGGCCGGCCGCCGCGAAAGTCTGTGCCGGCCGCGGTGGATATGGCCGCCGCCACGGCGATAACCGCAGCATCGCCGAAAGCCGCTTGAAACCTAGCGCACCGGCGAGCGGCGCAAACGGCTTGGCAACCCGCGCCGCAAGAGCGGCGAGCTGAAAGCGGCGCGGATACGGCATCACATTGGCAAGCAGTGCGCGCATGACCTGTTCCGCGAGCGGACGCCGATAGGTTTGCTCGATGTGGGCGCGCGCATGATCGACGAGATGCATGTAATGCACGCCCGACGGGCAAGTCGTCATACAGGCGAGGCAGGATAGGCAGCGATCGATATGGATCGCGACTTCAGCCGTGGCCGGCCGATCGTGCTCCAGCATGTCCTTGATCAGATAAATGCGCCCGCGCGGTGAATCGAGCTCGTTGCCGTCGAGCACATAGGTCGGACAAGTCGCAGTGCAAAAGCCGCAATGGACGCAGGCGCGCAGAATTTTTTCCGATTCTGCGGTATCGGGATTGGCAAGCTGGGCGAGGGTGAAGTTGGTCTGCATTCAATCACACGCCGGCCCACATGCGGCCGGGATTGAGAACGCCGTGCGGATCGAACCCCTTGCGCACACGCTGGGTCAAAGCCGCAAGCGGCGCCGGCTCGGGCGTGAACACGTCGACCTTGGCGCGCACCGCGCCCGGCGCGCGAATGAGCGTGGCATGGCCGCCAGCCGCCGCGACAGTTGCATGCACCAGCGGCGCTTGCGCGTCGTCGCTGCGCGGCAAAGCCGCCCAAACAAGGCCGCCGGCCCAATCGTAGAGGACTTCGGCGCCGGCTTTATCGGCGAGCGCGCCGCCGATCTCCGCGCCGCGAGCGGGCGCCGTCGATATGCGCCAAATATCGGCGTCGCCCCTTCGACCCTTCGCCGCAAACGGCGCCACGTCGCGGATTGCGCGCCAGAGCGCCGGCGACGACGCTTCATCAAGGCTCGCGAGCGTGCCAAACGGGGCGAGCAGATTTTCCAGTAGCGATTTGCGCTGCACCACCGAAGGCGTCACGCCCTCGATCCGCAGCGCCGTGACCGCGCTGCGCGCCGAAGCAGTTTCGGCCACATCGGCGGCGATCGTCACGGGCAAATACGCCGCCGCCGAGACATCGCCATAGGAACCCATCGCGGAGGCCATAACCTTGCCGGCGGCCGCGGCATCTCCGCCAAGCACAAGGATGGTTTGTTCGGTCTCCGCTCTCGGCAGCGTTTTGATGGTGACGTCGGTCATCGCCGCAAGCGTACCCCAGGAGCCAGCGATCAATTTGCAAAGGTCATAGCCGGTGACGTTCTTGACCACCCGACCGCCGGATTTGAATGTTTCGCCACGGCCGGACACTGCAGAAAAGCCCAGGAAATGGTCGCGCGCGGCGCCTGACTTTATGCGCCGCGGGCCGGACAAATTCGATCCGATCACGCCGCCGATGGTCGCCGCGCCGGCTGCACCGCCCAACAGCGGCCCATAATCCATCGGCTCGAACGCAAGTTCCTGGCGTTTTTCCGCAACCAAGGCCTCGATCTGGTGCAGCGGCGTGCCGGCTTTCGCCGAGAGCACGAGTTCCTCAGGCTCGTAGAGCGTGACGCCGCTTAATGCGGACAGATCAAGCGTCGCGTCCCATTGCGCGGCCCGGCCGATCGCGCGCTTACTGCCGTGGCCGATCAGTTCGAGCGTTTTGCCCTGCGCGAGCGCCCAGGAAATCGCCTCCTCAACCTGTTTCGCATCGCGCGGCCGCAGCGGCTCACTCATCGCGAACACTCATTCGGCCGCCTGCGGCTCAGCGGTGGGGCTGGAAAATGCGGGCATGATTTCGTGCGCGAAACGCTGCAGCTGCGCCATCCCGCCCGCCAATGTGAGCAGCACATAGCGCGCTCCGGCTTGCTGCAGGTTTTCGAGCTTCGCGTGAATCTGGTCCGGCGTGCCAAACAGCGCGTGTTCTTCGGTGCCACCTGCTTTATCGGCATAAGCAAGCACATGCGAACCCGGCTGCGAACCCGGCTTGCCGGCGGAGGCATCGGCAGGCGGACGTGACACTTCAACGGTGCGTCGGGTGTAAGCGGCCTGACGCTGCAGAGCCGCCACTCTGTCGGCTTCGTCCGTGGCGACATAGAGCTGACGCGCCACCGCTACCTGCATCGGATCGAACGAAACCCCATGCGCTTTACGCTCTGCTTTGAAGAGCGCAATGCGTTCGCCGATCAGTTCCGGGGCGGCATATTGGTCGAGGATCAGGTTGAACCCGCCCGCCGCAGCGCGCCGGATCGAAGCGGCGCTGCCGGCGGCAACCCATAGCGGCGGATGCGGCTTTTGCGCCGATGGCGGTTCGACCACGATATCTTCGAAGCGCCAGAACCGACCGCGATGCGAGAACCGGCCGCGCTCGGTGAAGGCGCGGATCATCACCTCGAGCGCCTCGTCAAACCGTGCCTCGGCCTCCTCAGGCGCGATCTGAAATCCCTTGAACTCGCTATGGCGATAGCCTTTGCCGATGCCGAGATCGAGGCGGCCACCGGAAATCAGATCGAGCGTTGCCGCCTGTTCCGCGAGCAGCACCGGGTTATGCCACGGCAACACCATCACCGCCGAGCCAAGGCGCAAACGCGTGGTGCGCATGGCGAGCGCGGTCAACAGCATCAGCGTCGCCGAAACCTGGTTCCAGCCGGTGAAATGATGCTCCACCGAAAAGCTCGACACGAAACCGAGCCGCTCCGCCGCGACATTGAAGTCGAGATAATCGCGGAAGCCCTGCCCGGTCTCTGGACCGAGCTCGTCGCTATTCGCCTGCGCCGACGTGAACAGTCCGAATTTCATAAGGTGCGCGTTTCGCTATCTGATCCGTCAAAGTCTCAAAACCGCGGCAGATCGGGAAATGCCACACGTCCCGCGTGCACGTGGATACGTCCAAGCTCGGCGCAGCGATGCAGCGTTGGAAACACCTTGCCGGGATTGAGCAGGCTCTTGTCGTCGAAGGCGCATTTGAGCCGCTGCTGCTGATTGAGATCGGTCTCCGAAAACATCGTCGGCATCAGGTCGCGTTTCTCGACGCCGACGCCGTGCTCGCCGGTCAATACGCCGCCCACTTCGACGCATAGCCGCAAAATATCGGAGCCGAATTGCTCGGCGCGCTCGAGCTCGCCGGGTTTGTTGGCATCATAGAGAATAAGCGGATGCAGATTGCCGTCGCCGGCGTGGAACACGTTGGCGCAGCGCAAGCCGTATTTCGCCGACAATTCCTGCATGCGCCGCAATACCAGCGGCAGTTTGGCGCGCGGTATCGTGCCGTCCATGCAGTAATAGTCGGGCGAGATGCGGCCGACGGCGGGAAAGGCTGCCTTGCGCCCGGCCCAAAACAACAGCCGCTCCGCTTCTGAATTGGAAATGCGGCATGTCGTGGCCCGGCATTGCCGCGCGATCTCCTGGACGCGTTCCAGCAAATGATCGACTTCGGCCGCCGGGCCGTCGAGCTCGACGATCAGCAAGGCCTCGACATCGAGCGGATAGCCGGCATGCACGAATTGTTCGGTGGCGTGGATCGCCGGGCGATCCATCATCTCCATCCCGCCGGGAATGATGCCGGCGCCGATGATCTTGGCGACGCATTCGCCGCCGTCCTCGGAGGCGGGAAAGCCGATGACTGCCGCGCGTGCGGTCTGCGGCCGTTTGAGAATACGCACCGTCACTTCGGTGACGATGCCGAGAAGGCCCTCCGAGCCGGTGACGATGCCCATGAGGTCATAGCCGCCGGAATCGAGATGCTTGCCGCCGAGGCGGAGGATCTCGCCGGTCATCAACACCAATTCGCAACCGAGCACGTTGTTGGTGGTCATGCCGTATTTGAGGCAATGCACGCCGCCGGAATTCTCCGCCACATTGCCGCCGATAGTGCAGGCAATCTGCGAAGACGGATCGGGCGCGTAATAAAAACCGGCGGCCTCAACGGCCTGCGACACCGCGAGATTGGTGACGCCGGGCTCCACCACCGCGATTCGGTTGTCGTAGTCGATCTCGCGAATATGGTTGAACTTCGCAAGGCCGAGCAGCACGCCGTCGCCGAGCGGTAAGGCGCCGCCCGACAGCGAGGTGCCGGCGCCGCGCGGCACGACCTTGATGCCCTCGCGATGGCAGAAACCGAGGACGGCCGCCACTTGAGCGGTGGTTTCCGGCAGCACCACAACCATTGGCAGCTGACGGTAGGCGGTCAGGCCGTCGCTCTCGAACGGTCGCATCGCCGCTTCGGAGTCGATTACGCCTTCGCCGGGCACAATGCGCTTGAGCGCCGCCACGATCTCGGCGCGGCGCTTGAGAACGGCGGCATCCGACTGCGGCATCGTAAGCGCCATGTGATCCTCCCAAACGGTCCCGTTTGTATTATAGCGCCGTGTCGCAACCGAACGCATGCCTCCCTTGCATTTGATCGGGCCGTCGGCGTTGACAGGCTCCGCGGGGCTCGCTTCAACATTGGGCGTTATACATCCGCACCGCATCCGCTCGCCTCGGCGCCGCATCTGGTAAAGGGAAAGACGGGATGACACGCACGCTTCTTGCGGCGGCCGCTTTTATCGCCGCGACCGCTAGCTTCGCGATATTGCAAAAAGCCGCAGCGCAGGACGTCGAGAAAGGTCAGCGCTCCTTCAACAAATGCCTACCCTGCCACGCCATCGGGCCGGCCGCCGAGAACAAAGTCGGCCCCGAGCTCAATGGGCTCGATGGCCGCCAGGCCGGCGCTACCGCGAATTTTAACTATTCCGACGCCAACAAGAATTCAGGCCTGGTGTGGAACGAGGCAACGTTCAAGGACTATATCCGGAGCCCGCAAGCCAAGATCCCCGGCACGAAGATGGCATTCGCCGGCATTACCAATCCGCAGGAGATTGAGGATTTGTGGGCTTACCTCAAGCAATTCGACGCCAATGGCGAGGTCAAGAAATAGGTCGCCGGCGCCACATTGATCCGGCGCAAAACGAGCGTCACCCGGCGAGATATACTATGCTCAACATCCTGCGGCAGGAGACGCCATCATGGTCAAAGACATCATTGTCAATTTGAGCGTCACCACGGAGGGCAGCGTCGTCGGAAAATACGCCGTTTCAGT
>JBKPIZ010000392.1:0-13284 GCA_046730495.1 Pseudomonadota bacterium | reverse complement strand
ACCTATAATCAACGCTCCACAAGACGAATTTGAAACTCTCGTTGTTGATATGCCGAGCGTCCGAGACACGACCGGGAAGAAACCGATAGCGCTGGTAGAAAACCAAGATTAGGTAGCGACCAATCGGCAAGCCTGGTTTCGCAAGCCGCAAGGTAGGCGACATTAGTTCGTCGTTTCCTTCGCAAAATTTTGTGAGAAAGGCCTGTCATGGTGGCCGTCAGTCTGCGGGGAGGATCGCGATGGCAAGAAACCTTCGTGAGGTCATCGCCGCTGTGCCGGCTGAGCGGCGCGCCAAGATTGCCGCCGCCTACAGGCAAAAGCTTATTGCGAAAAAGAAGAAGCGGCAGTTGCAGGAAGCCAAGCGCGTCATGGAGCTTGATCGCAATCTGATCGTGATCGCAGTGTTAATCGTCGCACTTCCGATTATCGCCGCGTTGGCCGCGATGCTTACCGTTTTCGCTGTGGGCAAGCACTAATCCAGAATTCTGGGGGCGGCTTTAGCTCTGGAGGTGGTGATGGATGCTCGGGAGTTTTTCCAAAAGGTAGTTGTGCCGAGATACTTTCGACGAAGATGGAGTAGACCGTTGCCCAGGCCCCTCCTTTGTCCGATCTGTAAGTCCGCAGTAGTGCAAGAGCTTGATCGCACTGGCGATGCCACCGGCTTCCATTGCGCAACGCATGGTGATTTCAAGGTTGCTGACACTGTCTTTGCAGAGGCCAAGGCAAAGCACTACAGCCGAGAACAATGGGAGGCTGCATTGGAAAAAGCAAAGGACCGAACGGAGCCTGACAGTTGGCCTCTGATAATAACAGATGATTTCTTCTGATCTCAGTTGCTATTTAAAGAGCGAGCGCAAATGAAACTGACTATTTTGTTCGTCGTTGTCGTCGGCGCAATTCTGGTTTGGTGGCTGCGAAGCGTTAAGCCCAAGCGCAGGATTTGATCCCCGCACAGCACTTTGTGCGACTGGTCCGCAACCCGCGACCCCTCATCTTTGCTGAGCAAATTTTGCTGCGGATTGTCCACACCTTTGAAATTCCCAAAAAAGTACACGCATTTTGCACAAAATGGTCACAAACAAATAAAACGGTTAAAAACTGCGAGTGTCCTGGGAGGACAAAGAGAGATGGTGCAGGTGCTCTGGCTCACGATCCCTCTGATCGCGTTAACAATGGCGGTATATATGGCATACTGGCTTATGACTAAAATCAGGCAAATCATAGAAGCCACCAAAAAAATATCGCCCCACGGTGTTGTAAAGCGTGATTGGCTCCCCACTGGTCGTGTCGACTTCACGACACGATTGAATGGAGCGGACGATCAAAACAAAGAACAACCGGGTGAATTCAAGTTACTCGTAGAAGAGTGGAGAATGCTCGAAAGCCTTACTGGAAATGAAAACCTCGAGATCCAATGGAGGCTTGCAACGTTGAGCGAGGCTAAAGCTGTCGTAAGCCATTACCACAAACACTTATCAGAGAATGGGCTCATCAAATCCATACCCGAGCTTTCCGCATCCTCATTCTCCGTTAAACGCGAATTGAGTTATCGTCCCACCAACGGCGGCTCAGAAGCGGTTTCGCAATCAAGCTAGTCGGACGGCGCAAGACAAAGCGGGTTTGACCAACGTGCTTGCGACGTTAGCGGCGATCTACATCGCCGCTAAACAGCAAAGCCGTTGGCTGCGCAGAGCCGACGGCTTTGCCTAGTTGCCCCAGCGCCGTTTTCTTGGATGGCAGCGTTGAGCTGTCGAACGGGCAGTGAAGTGAGCGCGCAAAAAAAAGATTGCCCCGACAGAGTACTTTTGTCGGGGCAAGCTGACACCACCAAGGAAACGATGTTAGCGAACAGAACCTAGGCCTTGCTATAGGCGGAAGCCAGGAAGAGGGCGAAGCCAAGGATCAAAACCATCAACATCATCTTTTCCATGGCGGACCTCCCATCTGCTCAGATCAAATGCAATGGGAGAAGGTTAAACCCCAAGGCCGTTGTCAGTGCCATGCCAGTAACGATGGCGAAGGCCAGAGCCCAAATTATCTTTTTCATGGCGTCACCCTGTTTTGGTTGTGTCGTAATTGCCGGAACAGGGCAAAGAAATCAGTGATCGCCATCACGTTTTGGAGCTTTTCGGTCAGTCCGAGCCACTCTCCCTGCGCCCTCTTACTCCAGCGCCGCCACCATTGCGCTGCCCTTGCGCGGATCGTTTGCGCGGGGCAAAGCAGAGAACGAAGTTCGAGGAATGGCTGTTATAACGAGCAACGATTTCTGAGCGCCGCGTTTGGGGCCAGCACCATCAATTCGAAGGAGCTAAACATGACTGCGTTACAAGGCTGGATCGTGATCGGGCTGCTGGTGTTAATCATGCTTGGAATAGTCGGCATAGGTGTAGAGCTAAAAGACCTGCCGTACCTATGGCGTACCGACGCGCCGAACGCCGACTTGGAGAGATGATGGCGGAGCAGCCGAAGGCGCTCGCAGGTCGCCCGATAGAAACCGGCGAGTACTCCACTAAGGAAATTGGGGTTGTCTGAAAACCCAATATCCGCGCAGCGACCTCTGGTGACGACTGGCGACTACGCAACGACTACGCCAAAGTTAGTCAAGCGTTGGAGGAGAATAGCTGGCGCTGGTCGCCTAAATCATCAAAAGTGTCACACGTGAAGCAATCCTCAGACATCACATGAACTACGCCGCAGGATCGACATCGCCAGGCACTCGCCTCACGAAGAGCCTCTGCTGGTACTCAGGATTGACGATCCCGAATTCTTCGATTGCTGCTTTCAGCGCTGATGTCTCATCGGGTGCTTCGACTACACCGATGAACGCGCCGGGCGATCCCTTGATGGGGCGATAAACTTCCCATTGGGTCGGCTTCTTGGGCACGGTCGCGCAATGGCTGTTGATCTATCTAAGCATGCTCCATCGCGCGTTGCGAGGAGGGTAGCGGGAAGGGCTCTGCCGGGACGTATTTGGGATTTTTAGTTCCGGGCGTGGTGACAACGCCAATCGGCGCTTTTTCTAGCCCTGCTTCTATGGCCGCGCGCATGCGGCCACAAAAGGCCTCGTCCATCTCGAAGTGAGTTCGGCCGCCGTTCGATAGGCGTCGATGGATTTCGTCGTCGTCCTCGTCAATCATTTCGGTATCGGGGAATGAAGGGAAGTGAGGGAGTTGGTCGTTAGGTGGTGATCGTTGATGCCAAGTGCAACGGCGTTGGGCCTAATCTGAGATGATCTGTTGATAACTCGTTTGATAGGTTGCCGGGACTCAGCGATCATGCGTTGCGGACCACCAACCAGAACGGGGCGGATCATGGCCAAACGTAAGAAGGGATCAAAAGCACAAAGCCGAGCCAAACTGCGACGAGCAAACTCAGCTAAACGCGGTAAGGCACACAAGGCTGCGCGAGCGAAGACGGTTGCCAAAGCTAAGCCCAAACGCGCGCCAGTGAAGAAAGCCGCGCGAAAAGTGAAACAGCCTGTCGCTCCAGTAGTGGAAGCCGTTGCCGAAACCGTCGCTGTCGAGGTGATCGAGCAACCCGCTCCTGGCGTGATAACCGTCACGGAAGTCGAGGAGACACGTAAGGCGAGCTGAACCGGAGGCATTCCCCGTCGAAACAAAAGAGGCCGCCAACTAAGACGGCCTCTTAGGGCACTTAGAAGATCAAGGAAGAACGCCCCGTCCCTCTTATCCCCCAACGACTTCAAATCCTCATCCCGAATTGTGCAAGTCCTGTGGCCACACGATGGCGGTCGGCAGAATTCATTTTTCGCTTCTCGAAGGTCCCGCCGGGCGTGGCCTTAAAAGGATGAACCCCAACCGCTTGAGCAGCCGGGGTTCGACGCCGGGTGATTGAGGGTGAGGGGCTGGGGGCTCACCCGACGCGTGATCGTAAACGATAATGTCGAAGGGTTGTTCCGCAGTCTTAGCGTTATCGGGGAGGGAGGTGGCGATGCTGTACCTATACCGTACCTAATATGATCTTATAACTTCCAGATATTGCCATAAGCCTTTGTTTTTATTGGCGAGCCCGCGGGGATTTGAACCCCGGACCCCGTGATTAAAAGTCACGTGCTCTACCGACTGAGCTACGGGCTCGACGCGTTGAATGGGCATCCTTATGTGGGGTTCGCTGGCTTTCCGCAAGCGGCGTAATAGGGTTTCGACTTGTCAGCCTTCAACCCGTCCATCGACCGCTGAAGGAGTAGGTGGTGAAGCTTTATTGCCTCACCACCTTCAACGGCCAGCCTTAGAAGCTGAACGACGAGAGCAGCATGATCCCGTAGCGGGGCTCTTTCTTTATGAGTAGATCGGTTATCGTTATTCCCATTGGGGGAGGGCGATTGACAGCAACCCCGTCGGCCAGAACCTTTGCCGATGGGTCAACACGGAGCCCGATCCCAAAATTCCAGCTCGACGTAGATGGTGCATCTGGGTGATGCAAGCCAACCATCCAACCTAGCGCATAGCCTGTGATCGGTCCCGCATCAGTATTTGCGGCAGTCCCACCGCCTATTTCGACTGCAACGAATGGGCCTGTGGCGATATCGTTACAATTGAAATGCAGGTTGGAGTTCTTGCACCAGCTTTGCCTTCCTGTCTGCCACTCAAAGGCGAAGTAATGCGCTTCCAGCACGAAACTCACTCCGACATTACTGGAGGAGTCGGTGACGCGTACAAAACCATTTGCATCGAGTACGGCATTGCTGACCCGCTTACCGCCGACGTCGAAGTCCGCGGCAATTCCGAGTCCCCAACCGAACCCCGTCCACGTTTTAGGGTCGATGGGAGTGCCATCGGACTTCGCCACATCACCGGCGACAGCAGCTTGAACGAAGGCCGCGCTCGCCAACACACCCGCAACGAAGGCACCCGTCAACTTCCGCACACGACAAGTACGCATCCCTCTACACAGCGCTACTGATTGACTCAGCATCGTCAGCTCCCATGCTCATGGGAGGCGAATGCCCTTCGCGACTGCTCGCAGGTTTTCGTTTCCGGCAACTGCCGTCAGCAATTCGGAATCAAAGCTGCCCCCCAGCCACCCCTCAGTGGCGGGGTCAAGGTTATTGGCGGCAATGAGAGCCGCTCATTCGCGGCAGCGAGTTTCCCCACTCTATAAACACGGGCCAAAAGTATGGCCCTGACAGTACTTCCGGCTCACCGGCGCGCGGCCCTGGCGCGCGTCTAGGGTTCGGACGGGATGGCTGCGGTAAGGAACTGAGCATAGGTCAAACGACGCATGCGCGCGCTTTTTTCTGCGGGCTTTGCTAGATTGCGGCCCTGCTCCCCCGGAACACAGTCGGAAATAGGAAACGCCAATGCCGATCGTCAACCGCGTCGCCGACCTCCACAACGAGATCAAAGAATGGCGGCGGGATTTCCACGCCCATCCGGAACTGCGCTACGACGTGCACCGCACCGCCGGTTCGGTCGCCGAAAAGCTCAAAAGTTTCGGCTGCGACGAAGTCGTTCCGGGCATCGGGCGCACCGGCGTGGTTGGCGTCATTCGCGGACGTAAAAGCGGCAGCAAGGTGATCGGGCTGCGCGCCGATATGGACGCGCTACCGCTCGAGGAAGAAACCGGCTTGCCGTACAAATCGACCGTTCCCGGCAAAATGCATGCCTGCGGTCATGATGGGCACACGGCGATGCTGCTCGGCGCCGCCAAATATCTCGCCGAGACGCGCAATTTCGCCGGCACCGCGGTCGTCATCTTCCAGCCGGCGGAGGAGGGCGGCGCCGGCGCGCTCGCCATGGTCAAGGACGGGCTGATCTCGCGCTTCGGCATCCAGGAAGTCTATGGCATGCACAATTATCCCGGCCTGCCGGTCGGCCAGTTCGCGACCCGGCCGGGCGCGATGATGGCCGCCGCCGACCACCTGCAAATCGAGATCGAGGGCAAAGGCGGGCACGCGGCACGGCCGCATCTTTCCGTCGACACGATCCTGGTCGGCGCGCAGATGATCAACCAGCTGCAGTCCGTCGTCGCGCGCAATATCGATCCGCTTGAGCCTGCGGTGGTCTCGGTCTGCATGTTCCAGGCCGGCCACACCGACAATGTCATTCCCCAGCATGCGGTATTGCGCGGCACTGCGCGCAGCCTCACCCCGGAAGTACGCGAGCTCTTGCACAAACGGATCGGCGAGGTGGTCGAAGGCACCGCTCGCCTGTACGGCGCCTCGGCCAAAGTCACCTACACCAACGGTTATCCTGTCGTCGTCAATCATGAGCGGCAGACCGCCTTTGCCGCCGATGTCGCGCGCGAAATTGCCGGCAAGGACAAAGTCGATATCGACGTGCCGCCGGTCATGGGCGCGGAGGATTTTGCCTTCATGCTGGCCGAGCGGCCGGGCGCATTCATCTTTGTCGGCAATGGCGACAGCGCCGGCCTGCACCATCCGGCTTATGATTTTAACGACGAGACGATCCCGGTCGGCACCTCGTATTGGGTGCGGCTTGCGGAGACAGCGCTCGCGGGGTGAGGTTTTCGCTCATTCCCGCCGAAGCGGGAATCCAGAAAATCTGGTTGCGTGAAACTACTGGGTCCCCGCTTTCGCGGGGACGAGCGCGTGATTGCGGCGGCCCTACTGCACCGGCTCGGCGGTATCGGCGGGCAGCTTCGGCGGATCGGTGATGACCTCGCCGATGGCGCGGCGCTGCGGCAAGAGTGTCGCCGCCTTGGCGGCGAGCTTGGCCGGGATCGTGGCGATCCTGGCCTCGAGCTCGCGCCAATAGACGAAGCTGTTGAAGCGGGTGCCCTCGATCAGTGCCAGCGCGACCGCTGCGATGAAGGGCAAACTCTGCACTACAAGCACCCAAGCGAAAATATTGATTTCGCGGACCTCTTTGTAATTGGTGGCGACGAGAGTGATGGCGCCAATAATCAGCAACGCGCCGATCACCGCTTCCCAGAAGGCGGGGAAGTCGGGGCCTTTGCGCGAAGCGCCGCCCTTGGCGGTGCGCAAGAACGGGATCCGCTCGAGGATCACGCCCATCCCGACGGCGCGCGCCACGGTCCATTGCAGCGCCATGGCGGCGGCGACCGCGCCGACCATGCGCCCCGGCGAGGCGCGCACGCGCAGCCGATACAAAGCGGCGAAATGTGCGAACGAAACGGCAAAAGCGGCGATGATCGGAAGTGTCAAGATACGGTCCGGCACCGCGATATTGGCAAAGGCAACAACGGGCACCCAGGCGATGTTGAGCAGCGCCACCACGACCCCGATCGCATCCGAACCGAGCCAGTTGAGCCAGCCGATGGCGTATTCGCGTTTCTGTTCGCGCGCGAGCCCGTCGGCCCAGGGCAACAAAGCGCGCCAATGCTTGCGCACCAGTTGCGATCCGCCGAATGCCCAGCGGTGGCGCTGGCGCTTATAGGACTCGAACGTGTCGGGTAAGAGCCCGTGGCCGTAGCGGCGATTGGTGTAATGCGCGAGCCAACCGTGTTCGAGGATGGCAAGCCCGAGATCGGTATCTTCGACGATGGTGTCGCTCGACCAGCCGCCGACATGCTCGATCGCGGCGCGGCGAATGAGGCACATCGTGCCGTGCATGATGACGCCGTTGAACTCGTTTCGTTGCACCATGCCGATATCGAAGAAACCGGCATATTCAGCGTTCATGGCGAAGTGCAGCGGGGTGCGATCGCCGTCGCGATGATCCTGCGGCGACTGCACGAAGCCAACGCGATCGTCGGCGAATAGCGGCACCAGATTGGTCAGCCAGTCGGAGCTCACGACATAATCGGCATCGATGATGCCGATGATCTGCGCATCAGGAGCGGTGTGCGAGAGCGCCAGCCGCAGCGCGCCGGCTTTATAACCGGCAAGCTGATCGGCGCGGACGAATTTGAAGCGTTCGCCGAGCACGAGGCAGTGCTCCTCGATCGGCCGCCACAGCGCCGCGTCGGGCGTATTGTTGACCACGACCACGCATTCGAGATTCGGATAGTCGAGCCGCGCCACCGCATCGAGGCTCGCTTTGAGCATATCCGGCGGCTCGCAACAGGCCGGCACATGGATCGAGACTTTCGGAGCAAACGGCTCCGGCACCAGCGGCGGCGCATTGGCAAGACGCCGTGGCCCGCGGCCAAACGCGATCGCCGCGATCTCCTCAAGCCGCGCCAGCGCGATCGCGACCAGGGGCAGGAGCAGCACGATGCCAAATCCCAGCGCGAAAGCGGCGCCCGGCACGAAGTAATGGCCTTTCCAGAACGCGACGATGGCGGCGAACCAGGCACCGACGACATTGGCGGATGCTGCCAGCATCAGCGCCTGCGTGGCGCTGGCGCCGGCGAGTGCCAGGATCGGCAGCGACAGCAGCACGCCGAATAGGACCGCGAGCCCGGCGCGCTTGAGATAATCCGGATCGGTGATCGGGCCGGTCCACGTGAATTTGGCCTGACGCGAGGCATCGAACAGCCCCCAATAGGGGCCGACACCGCCTTCCATGGTCTTCCACGGCTGGTCGATGGCTTCGACGATGTTGTAGTCGATGCCATAGGCCTGAGCGCGGGTGACGAAATCGCGCAGAACCTGGGCCTGCTCCATCCGGCCGGGCTCGGCATCGTGGAAGTTATAGCCGGCACTGGGCCAGCCGAATTCGGCGATGACGATCCGCTTGCCGGGATGCATCCGGCGGAGCCGATCGTAAAATTCGATGGTGTGGTCGACCGCGCGCGAGGCGTCGAAGCCTTCCCAGTACGGCAGAACGTGCGCGGCGATGAAATCGACGGCCGAGGCAAGCTCGGGGTGGTCGATCCAAACCGTCCAGATTTCACCTGTAGTGACAGGGACTGGGCTGGACCGCTTCACCTTTTGGATGAGCTCGATGAGGGCCGATACGGTCATTTCGGCGCGCAGCGTGCTCTCGTTGCCGACGACGATGGCATCGACATTACTGTAGTGCCGGGCCAGATCGAGGGCCGAGCGAATTTCCCGCTCGTTGCGGGCCTGGTCCTTATCGATCCAGGCGCCGACCGTGACTTTAAGGCCGAATTCGGCCGCGATCGGCGGCACCAGTTCGGCGCCGCCGGTAGCCGAATAGGTCCGGATGCCGCGGGTATAGGGGGCTATGGTTCGCAGGTCGGAGCGGATCTGCTCGGCCGTCGGGCGCGCGCCCCGGTCCGGATGCGAGGAGTCGGAAAATGGCGAATAGGAAATGCTGGCGAGCTGCCGGGTGACGTCGGGGGCGGTCCCCACCGGTCTCAGCAAAACCCAGATGCCGGCATGCAGGCACGCAACTAGCGCGAGCACGGCAGCGACGGTGCGCATGGACTCCAACCACGCGGGGCGAACCACACAGGCCCGAACCTGCCCCCAGGTTCGACGATGGTCGTAGGGTGAGGCAATCCTAACGAGCGGCAGAATTGAAATTAGCGACGGCCAATGGCGAATTCAAGACAGCAGAATGGCGCAAGACGCCGCGCGCCAGCGTTTTTTTTGACGCCGCCGGACGAAGCCTACATTGCTGAAAGTTAATGACGGACCCTAGCGAGTCGTCGTCGGATTTTGCGCCGCCGCGGCAGGTGCCGGCGGGGGTTGCAGGGACGGATTGATCCAGCACGCATGGACGCGCCCATTGAGGCTATCGGCGGCTTTGGGATCGATCGTATTGGCGTGCAAAACAAGGCAGCGGAACGTCACCTGGATATGGCCGCTCGGGCAGCCGAAGCGGTCGTAGAGGTCGAGATGGCGAAACGCCGTGTCCAGGTCGTCGCGCCATAGCAGGCTGACGACGCGCCGGCCGAGCCACACGCATTCGGGGTTGCCGGCCGGACCGTTCAGGGCGTGCTGGGCTTCCGCAAATTCATCGATTTTCTGGGGTTCCTTGGTGCCGTCCTTAGCGCTGTCCTTGCCGTTGTCTTTGGTAGCCTCTTTCGGCGCCGCAGATTGCTGGTCGGCGGGCTTGGCGTCGTTGTTTTGAGCGAAAGCGGGAGAAAGTCCGGCGCCGGTTGCGGCGGCAAGCAGCCACAGGGCGGCGCAAATCCCGCCGGCGAGGTTGAGTACGCGGTACGACATAATTGCCTTATTGCGCTGGACTGAAGCTGAAAGGGCGTTTCCCGGGTCTTTTTGCCTTACGTCCCTTGTGGCTGTCGATTAGGCCCCTATTGCGGCAGAGGTTTTCGCGAACAACCGCAGCCGTGAGCACAGCCTAACTGCAGGCGTTTGTCCAGCACACATGCCGCCGCTCCTTAACGGGGAGCACGCTTGGCATCGGTTTCGGCCAAGGCTACAGCGCAATCGTTTCACATTGAAACGATTGCGGCTCTAGCATTTTGATTGAGCATGATCTTTCCGGAAAACCGGCTTCCACTTTTCCGGATCATGCTCTAAGGCGGAGACGTGCCGCGCCCGAAATACGCAAATTCGCTTGCCGCAGCGCTCGCCTGTTACGCCGCAACCGCAATCGCCATTGGGTTTGCGTGGTGGTGGCTCGGCGCGCCCATTCGGCTGCCGCCGTCGCCGCTCGCCGCCGGCGGGAAGCTTTCTTGTGTGTCCTATGCGCCGTTTCGCGGCGATCAGGATCCGCTGGTCGAGACAACGCACGTGGACGCAGGCCAGATCGACGAAGATCTGACGCTATTGTCCCGATACACGGACTGCATCCGCACCTATTCAATCGAGAACGGACTCGACCAGATTCCGGCGATCGCCGAGCGTCACGGGCTCAAAGTGATGCAGGGGCTCTGGCTCTCGAACAAAGCCGAAAAGAACCGCCGTCAGGTCGAGACCGTCGTTGCTCTCGCCAAAAGCTTCCCAAAGACCATCGTCGCAGTGATCGTCGGCAATGAGGTGCTGCTGCGCGGCGATCTTTCGGTCGGCGATCTCGAAGGATTCGTCCTCACGGTGAAGGCTAAAGTGACGATGCCGGTCACCTATGCCGATGTGTGGGAGTTCTGGCTGCGTTATCGCGACCTCCAAGCGGCCGTCGATTTCGTCACCATTCACATCCTGCCGTACTGGGAAGATTTCCCGCTGCCGGCTTCGGTAGCCGCCGCTCACGTCGACGCCATCCGCAAGCAACTCGCCGCGGCGATTCCGGACAAAGAGATCTTCATCGGCGAAGTTGGCTGGCCGAGCGCCGGGCGGATGCGCGAAGGGGCGCTGCCGTCGCCGTCCAATCAGGCGCGCGTCATCAGCGAAACCATGACGCTGGCGCAGCGCGAGAATTTTCGCGTCAATGTCATCGAGGCCTTTAATCAGCCGTGGAAGCGGTGGCTGGAAGGCGCAACCGGCGGCTTCTGGGGCATTTTCGACCGCGCCACCGGCGCGCCGAAATTTACTTTCAGTGGCGTCGTTTCCGATCACCCCTATTGGCTGTTGCAGGCGCTCGCCGGCGCTCTCCTCGCCGCCATTATATTTGCGAGCGCTTTGGCAGGCGCGGGCGGCAAGCCGGCCGTGCTCTATCTGTGGCCGCGCATCGCGCTCCTGTCGTTCCTTCCCGCGGTCTTGTTCGGCTGGACGCTTGAGCGCATTCCGATCGACAGTTTCAGCGTCGGCACCTGGCTGCGTTCTATTGCCTTCGCCGCTGCAGCAGCCATTGCGCCGGCGGCTTGCGCGGCGGCGATCGCTGCCGGGCGCAGGCAGCCCGTTTTCGCGGCACTTATTGGCGGCAGGCGTTGGCGGCGCGATGCGCTCGGAATCGTGCTCGGCGCCAGCCTGATGGCGCTCACGCTGCTATCGATCGAGACCGCGCTCGTTTTGGTGTTCGATCCGCGCTATCGCGATCTGCCATTCGCCCCGCAAAGCGCGGCCACTATCGCGTTCCTCGCGTTGATGGTGTCGGCGCCACGTCCGGCCGGCCGGCGGCCGGCCGCCGAAACGCTCGCGGCCGCCGTACTCGCTGTCGCCGCAGTCTATATCGCCATCAACGAAACTGTCGCGAACTGGCAGGCGCTGTGGCTTTGCGCCGGTTTTGTCGGACTTGCCGTCATTCTGTCGCGGGCGCGGGACGCGCCAGACTGAGAATCAAGAGGGCGGCGGCGAGCGCGGAAAGCTCAGGGTTATGCAGCACAATACCGAAGCCGCCGGCCGCCAAGGCCACTGCAACCAACACGATCGACGGGCGCATCAGGTTGAGAAGCGCCGCCGCCAGCGCCACGCCGCCGAATACATAATGGTTGTAGAGCGCGATCGAGACATGAAAGGCGCCGCACAGCCAGGTCTTCAGGCCGGCTTGGCAGGCCAGTTCGACGTTGAGATTTTCGATCGCCATGTAGCGCAAATACATGGCCTGGCCGACCGATAGGAAGGCGATGATCAAAAGCCAGTTGGTCTGGCGCGCGGTGGGGAGGAAGAGCGGACGCATAGTTGCAGGTTAAACCACTCAATGGTCCGGGTTAATGCCATAATTCCAAGCGCTATCGGTTTTACCGGCCATGTTCTAAAACCCGCGCCGGAGGTTCTCGATGACGGCTCGAACTTGCCTGGCGATTGTGCTCGCGGCTGGCGAGGGCACCCGCATGCGTTCGGCGCGGCCGAAAGTGCTCCATCCGCTCGCCGGGCGCTCGCTGCTCGCGCATGTGCTCGGCACTGTCGCGCAAGCCGGCGTCACCGGCACGGCTATCGTGATCGGCCCCCGCGAAGATGCGGTCGCCGCCGAAGTCAAACGCGTTGCACCGGGTGCCGAATGTTTCGCGCAAGAGGAGCGGCGCGGCACCGCGCATGCGGTGCTGGCGGCGCGGGCCGCCATCGAACGTCAGGCCGATGAGATTCTTATTATCTATGGCGACACGCCACTGGTGCAGCCCGCGTCATTGTCGCGGTTGCGCGCGGCGATTGCCGACGGCGCGGCCGTTGCCGTGCTCGGCTTTCGCGCGAGCGACTCCACCGGCTATGGACGCCTGATCGTTGACAATGGCGAGCTCGTCGCCATTCGCGAAGAGGCCGACGCCAGCGCAAGCGAACGCAAAACCGCGCTGTGCAACGGCGGCACCATGGCGCTCGCCGGCAAAACGGCGCTAGCGATCCTGGAACGGATCGGCGATCACAATCGCAAGCACGAATTTTATCTGACCGACGCCGTCGAGATCGCGCGCGGCATGGCGCTCTCCGCGGCGGCAGTCGAGGTCGAGGAGGATGACATGCGCGGCATCAACACCAAAAAACAGCTCGCCGAGGCGGAAGCGGTGGCACAGCAGCGTTTGCGCCAGGCTGCGCTCGATGCCGGCGTCACACTGATCGCGCCGGAGACGGTTTATCTCTGCGCCGACACCAAATTCGGTCGCGATGTGGTGGTCGAGCCGTTTGTGGTATTCGGCGAGAAGGTCACGGTCGAGGAC
>JBKPIZ010000391.1:0-12456 GCA_046730495.1 Pseudomonadota bacterium | reverse complement strand
CCGCAGCCCAGATCGAGCAGCGATGCAAAATGCATCGGCCGCCCCGAGCGCTCCAGCGCGGATGTCACCGCATCGCGCAGCAGCGCCGGACCGCGATAGTTTAGATGCTCGGTCAGCGCGGCGTCGTAACGGCCAGCATATTGGTCGAACAGCCGCCGCACATAGGGCTCGGTCATCGCCGGCGTTCCCGGGCCGGCGCCGAGGCGTACGAGCTGCAGCCGCGCGCCGTGATAATCGTCCGGATCGGCGCCGCTCGCCGCACGAAACGCCGCCACGGCGCCGGCGCGATCGCCGAGCCGGTCGCGAATGGCGCCAAGTGCAAACCACGCGGTGGCGAAGCCGGGCGCAGCCTCGACGGTTTGCGTCAGAACGTCCGCTGCGGCGGCAAAATCACCGCGCGCGGCGAGCTCGACCGCGGCCTTGTAACGGCGGTCGCTGACGAGGTCGCCGGAGGACACAAACAATGGACCACTATTGGGGCCGGTGTCGGTCATGCAAAACTCTTGGAGCGCTCGCGCCGGGATCGATGATGATTATTTATGACTCGTGATCCGACCTGAAGACATCCTCGTCCCTTCGCCGTCCGGCGTTTGCTGCAGACGCGGCGGCTTCCATATCGACCCGACCCGGCCGGTCGAGCGCGCCGTCATCACTCACGCCCATTCCGATCATGCCCGTGCCGGCCACGGCGCCGTGTTGGCAACGCCGGAGACGCTCGACCTGATGCGGCTGCGCTATGGCGAAAATTTCGCCGGTACGACGCAGGCTTTGGCCTACGGCGAAAGCGTTAGTCTTGCTGGCGCGAAGATCACGCTGCATCCCGCCGGGCATATCCTCGGTTCGGCGCAGGTTGCGGTCGAAGTCGACGGGCTGCGTGTTGTCGCCTCCGGCGATTACAAAAATGCCGATCCGACCGTCGATCCCACCTGCGCACCGTTCGAGCTGGTGCGCTGCGAGCTTTTCATCACGGAGGCGACGTTCGCCTTGCCGGTGTTCCGACATGGCGAACCGGATGCTGAGGTCTACAAACTTCTGCATTCGCTCGCGCTGTTTCCCGAACGCGCGCACCTTGTTGGTGCGTATTCCATCGGCAAGGCGCAGCGCCTGATCGCGCTGCTACGAAAAGCGGGCTACGCCGCGCCGATCTATCTGCACGGCGCGATGGAGAAAATCACAAACTATTACGCTGAACGCGGCATTGCGCTCGGTGAGCTGCGGCTCGCGCGCGGCGCCACCAAGGCCAATCTCGCCGGCACGATCACGATCTGCCCACCTTCAGCGTTGAACGACCTTTGGACGCGGCGATTTCCCGACCCCGTTGCCGCTTTCGCCTCGGGCTGGATGCGGGTGCGCGCCCGCGCCCGCCAGCAAGGCGTCGCGCTGCCGCTGGTGATCTCCGACCATGCCGATTGGTATGGACTGACCGCTACCATCGCGGCAACCGGCGCGGGCGAGATCTGGGTCACGCATGGACAGGAAGAGGCGCTGATCCATTGGTGCGCCACGCGCGGTTTGAAGGCGCGGCCGCTCGACATCGTCGGCTATGGCGACGAGGAAGGCGAGGACAGCAGCGAAGGCGGCGAAGACGCGTCATGAATCGCTTTGCCGAGCTGCTCGATCGCCTCGCTTATGAACCAAGCCGCAACAACAAGCTGCGGTTGATGATCGATTATTTTCGCTCCGCCGGCGATCCGGAGCGCGGCTGGGCGCTCGCTGCGCTCACCGGCGGGCTAAGCTTTCCGCACGCCAAAGCCGGTCTGATCCGCAGCCTGATCGCGGAGCGAACCGATCCGGTTCTGTTCGAGCTCTCTTACGATTACGTCGGCGATCTCTCCGAGACCGTCGCGCTAATGTGGCCGACTAAGCAATTTCCCTCCCCCCACCCGGCCCGCGGTGGCGCGCGCCCGGGTACAAGCTTGTCGGGGGAGGATCAGGGACGAGGGTTGGCAGGTGAAGCAGGAGCGGCAACGATTGCGCTCGCCTTATCTACCCCCACCCCCAAGCCCTCCGTGCAAGCGCAAGGGGAAAACAACAGCACAGAATCTAATCTCACCCTCACCGCCGTGGTCGAGACGCTGGCGAGGCTCGGCAAGGCGCAATTGCCGCAGCAGCTGGCGCGCTGGCTTGACGCGCTCGACGAGACCGGCCGCTGGGCGCTGATCAAGCTCGTCACCGGCGGTTTGCGGGTTGGCGTGTCGGCGCGCCTCGCCAAGGCCGCGGTCGCCGCGCTTGGCGACAAGGACGTCCACGACGTCGAGGTGATCTGGCCCGCGCTCGCCCCGCCCTACCGCGAATTATTCGCCTGGCTGGAGGGGCGCGCCGACAAGCCGGTCAGCGCCGATCCGGCGCCGTTCCGGCCGCCGATGCTCGCGCATGCGCTCGATGGTGCCGATCTCGCCGCGCTCAATCCAGCCGACTTTGTGGCGGAGTGGAAATGGGACGGTATTCGTGTTCAGGCGGTGGCCGGCAAAGAAGGAAAGCCCGATGCCAGGCTCGTTGCCCGGCTTTATTCGCGAACCGGCGAGGAAATATCGAGAAGTTTCCCCGATCTCCTTGAGGCGCTGCGTTTGCCGGGCGCAATTGACGGCGAACTCCTGATCATGCGCGACCGCCGGGTGCAGAGCTTCAACGTGCTGCAGCAGCGGCTCAACCGCAAAACCGTCACCGCCAAGCTGATGACGGAATTTCCCGCGCATCTGCGCGCCTATGACCTGCTCGCCGACGGTGATGAAGATTTGCGCGAGCGGCCCTTTGCCGAGCGGCGCGCCCGGCTCGAAGACTTTGTGGCGCGGCTGAACGACGAGCGGGTCGATCTATCGTCGCTGATCCCATTCCACGGCTGGGATGAACTGATTGCAGCGAGAAAAAATCCGGCGGCTGCGGGCGCCGGTCCCGATGCCGCGGCGGTCGAAGGCGTCATGCTCAAAGCGCGTGCGGCGCTTTATCTGCCGGGGCGGCCCAAAGGCTTGTGGTGGAAATGGAAACGCGATCCCTTCATCATCGATGCGGTGCTGATGTATGCGCAGCGGGGGCACGGCAAGCGCTCGTCGTACTACTCCGATTACACGTTCGGGGTCTGGAGCAAGGGCGAAGGAGGCGACGAGCTGGTGCCGGTGGGCAAGGCCTATTTCGGATTTACCGACGAGGAGCTCCTGCAAATCGATCGCTTTGTGCGGCGAAACACGATCGAGCGGTTCGGTCCGGTCCGCGAGGTCGTGCACGAGGCCGATCGCGGCCTCGTTTTGGAAGTGGCGTTCGAAGGCCTGCAGCGATCGTCGCGTCACAAATCGGGCGTGGCGATGCGATTCCCGCGCATCAACCGGCTGCGCTGGGATAAGCCGCCGGGTCAGGCGGATCGGCTTGATCGACTAGAAGCATTGCTCCGGCACATCGAGCAGGACCAAATGCAGGGGCAGATCGCGTGACGACTCGGAAAACGCGGCGCTCTGCGGCAGTGCGGCTTCGCCGCGGTCGCCGGAGCGATCTCGATGCCTTGGCGGCCCTCGAGCGCGAAATCTTCAAGGGCCGCCTCTTTGCCGGGCATCTGATTTCGCGCGCGAGCTTTCGGCGCTTGCTCGCTTTGCCGAGCGCCACCTTCATCGTCGCTGAGGTCAAGGCGCAGATCGGCGCCTATGTATTGTTGCTCTACCGCGCCAATTCCGGCGCAGCACGGATGTACTCGATCGGTGTTACTGCGCATTTTCGCCGCCTCGGGTTGGCACGACTGTTAGTGGCAGCGGCGGAAAGGGACGCGGTCAGGCGCGGCCGCAGAGCTATGCGGCTCGAAGTGCGGGCCGACGATAGCGGAACAATCGCGCTGTACGAGTCATCCGGCTATCGCCGTCTCGGGCGCGCGCCGGGGTATTATGGCGGCCGTACCGACGCGCTCCGCCTTGAAAAGGCGCTGGGGAAGGAACCACGCCACTATTTATGAGTCTTTACCCACTGTCCTGACTCTGTTGATCCTGACTCTGGTGCCCAAATCGGCTTTCATGGTGGACAATCGCGCGCGCTGCAGTCGCCATTCTGCGCAATTCCGGCTATGAGCATCGCGTGCCGCGCCTGACATCAACTGCATGATCGGCCTCACGTCACATCTCGGCCTCGACCTGAAAGGGACCCGCCCATGACCGGCTGGGTCATCCTCGTCGACCAGCCCCGCGATCTGCCAAACGCCGAGACCCCTCACAAGGTCATCACCACAAGCGAGTATCTGGCGCGGCCGCGACTGTTCGAGGTCGGGCGGCCGAAGCTCGTTAACCTCGCGCGCTCCTATGCCTATCAATCCAAAGGCTATTACGCCTCGCTGTTGGCGGAGGCGCGCGGCCATCGCGTCGTGCCCACCGTCGAGACCATGCTCGAACTGCGCGAGCAAAAGCTCTACGAGCATGCACTCCCCGATCTCGAAGAGGAGCTGAACCGCTGCGCGCAGCGCGCCGATTTTCAAAGTGAGGGCGAGTTCAAGCTCCTGGTCTGCTTCGGCATCGCCCGCGACGACCGCTTCGAACCGTTCGGTCGGCTGTTATTCGACTGGTTTCGCTGTCCGGCGCTCGAAGTGATTACCGAGACCGGCGGCAAGTGGCTATCGATCGACCGCATCCGGCCGCGCGCCCTTACGCGGCTTGCCAACGGCGAGGCCGAATTTTTCCGGCAGTCGCTGCACAATCACACCAAGCGCGAATGGCGCGACCCGAAAGCGCGCTCGGTCGCCAAATACGATCTCGCGGTGCTTTACGATCCGAACGAAAAGACCGCGCCGTCCTCGCCCGATTCGATCAAGCACTTTGCCCGCATCGGCGAGAAAATGTCGGTCGACGTCGAGCCGATCACCAAACGCCAGCTCGGCGAGCTCGCCGAATTCGACGGCTTGTTCATCCGCGAGACGACCTCGATCGATAATCACACTTACCGTTTTGCCCGCCGCGCCTGGCAGGAGGGCATGCCGGTCATCGACGATCCGATCTCGATGATCCGCTGCACCAATAAAGTCTTTTTGGTGGAGCTGTTGCAGCAGAACCAGGTGCCGACCCCGCCCACGGTCATCCTCGCGGAGGACACCGACTTCGCCAAAGCGATCGATGAGCTTGGCCTGCCGCTGGTCGTGAAGATTCCGGACGGCTCGTTTTCGCGCGGCGTGCACAAGATAGCTTCGCCCGCCGAGTTCGGCCGCATCTGCGACGAACTGTTCGAGGAAACCGATCTCCTCTTGGCGCAGAAATTCCTACCGACCGATTTCGATTGGCGGGTCGGCGTTCTCGCCGGTGAACCGCTATTCGTCTGCCAATATCGCATGGCGCGCGGGCATTGGCAGGTGGTCAAATACCGGCCCGACGGCTCCTCGCACGAAGGCGGCTTCCGCGCCTTCGGCCTCGACCAGGCCCCGCGCGAAGTGATCGATATTGCCGTGCGCGCGGCGCGTCCGATTGGCGACGGCTTCTATGGCGTCGATCTCAAGCAGACCGAGAGCGGCATTGTCGTGATGGAAGTCAACGACAATCCGAGCCTCGAACACGGCATCGAAGATTCCGTCGGCAAGGACGAAATCTGGATGCGGCTATTACGCTGGTTCATCGATCGATTTGAGCAGTAGCCGTGGTCATTCCGGATTGCCGCGAAGCGGCAAGTGCGGAATCCATATTATCGAAGGGGGATGGATTCCGGGTTCCTCGCGGAGCCTGCCATCGGGCCGCGCGACTTCGCGCGGGCCCGTTGGCTCGGCCCCGGAATGACGAGGCGGCGGCAATTACGCGTCGACCCTCCCCTTAACGCCTTTCGCCACCTGATCGAGTGGCCAGCGGGCGCGCGCGGCGACCTCGAGCGGATCGGTCAAGCCGAGCGCCAACCGTTCGGCGCCAGCCCAGGCGATCATCGCGGCATTGTCGGTGCACAAAGCGGGCGGCGGCGCGACCAGTTCGGTGCCGACTTCAAACGCGACGCGATGCAGCACTTTACGGATCGCCTGATTGGCGGCGACGCCACCGGCGCAAACCAGCGCGTTAGGGCTGCCGATCTGCATGCGAAACAGGCGCAAGCCGCTGCGCAGCCGATCCCTGACCACATCGACCACGGCCTGCTGAAACGAGGCGCAGAGATCGGCCACGTCCTCGTCGCTCAACGGCGCGATCTTTTCCGCTTCGAGGCGGAGCGCCGTCTTCAGCCCGGAGAACGAGAAGTCGGCATCGGCACGACCCGTCATCGGCCGGGGCAAAGCAAAGCGTTCGCCGTCGCCCCGGGCGGCTTCCTTTTCGACAAGCGGGCCGCCCGGATAACCGAGGCCGAGCAATTTCGCCGTCTTGTCGAAAGCCTCGCCGATGGCGTCATCGACGGTGCCGCCAAGCCGCAGGTAATCGCCGACGCCGCGCACGCCGAGAATCTGGGTGTGACCACCGGAGGCAAGGAACAGGCAATAAGGAAACGCGGCGCCGTCGGTGAGCCGGGCGGTAAGCGCATGCGCTTCGAGGTGATTGACCGCAAGCAACGGCTTGTCATGCGCGAGCGCAATGGCCTTCGCGGTGGTCAGCCCGACGATGACGCCGCCGATCAGGCCGGGCCCAGCGGCGGCGGCGACGCCATCAAGTGCGCCGAATGACATTTGCGCCTCGGCCATCGCCTTAGCGATGATGCGGTCGAGCGCCTCGACATGGGCGCGGGCCGCGATCTCCGGGACCACACCGCCGAATTCGGCATGTTCGCTGATCTGCGACAGCACAATATTCGACAAAATGCGGCCGCGGCCGCCATCGTCGCGGCTAACCACCGCGGCGGCCGTTTCATCGCAGGTCGTCTCGATGCCGAGAATGTTCATCCGTGTATTATAGCCTTGTTATGAGCCAATCCTCGACTCCGACACGATCCTTGCGCATCGGCTCGCGGGGTTCGCCGCTTGCGCTCATTCAAGCGGGGCAGGCGCAGAACGCGCTCGCCAAAGCCTGCGGCGTCGCGGCTGAGGCAATCGAAATCAAGATCATCCGCACCTCGGGCGACAAGATCGTGGCTCGCCCATTGGCTGACGCCGGCGGCAAGGGACTGTTTACGAAGGAGATCGAAGAGGCCTTGCTGTCCGGCGCGATCGATTTCGCCGTGCATTCATCGAAAGATATTCCGGCGGTGTTGCCATCGGACCTTATGCTTGCCGCCTTCCTGCCGCGCGAGGACCCGCGCGACGCGCTGGTCAGTCATAAGGCCAAAACGCTTCGCGATCTCCCCCGCAATGCGCTGGTCGGCACGTCATCGCCGCGCCGGCAGGCCTTGCTCATGCGCGCGCGGCCCGATCTACGCATCGCGCCGTTACGCGGCAACGTCGAAACCCGGCTGCGCAAGATCGAAGCGAGCGAGATGGACGCCACCGTCCTTGCGGTTGCCGGATTAAAGCGGCTCGGACTGTTTTCGGCGATCGCCACCGCGCTCGAGGTCGAAGAGTTTTTGCCGGCGGCAGGCCAGGGCGCCATCGCTATCGAGACTCGCGCCAGCGATGAGAGCGCGCGTGCGCATGCCGCCGCCATCGACGATGCGGACACTCACACCGCGCTGGCCGCCGAACGCGCTTTTCTCGCCGCGCTCGGCGGCTCGTGCCGTACCCCGATTGCCGGTCATGCGCGCCTTGACGGCGATATTCTGAGATTTCGCGGCCTGGTGGCCAAAATCGACGGCAGCGACGCCATAGAAGTGTCGCGGCAGGGCCGCCGCGCTGATGCGGCGGCGCTCGGCGCCGATGCCGGCCATGAAATCAAGACCCGCGTCGGCGCCGATTTTTTTATCGAGGATTGAGCGTGCGCATCTTGGTGACGCGATCCCAACCGAACGCCACGAAAACCGCCGCCGCCTTGCGCGCGCGCGGCCACGAGCCGATCGTCGCGCCGCTTCTCGAAATGGAACTTGTCTCCGAGGTCGACGCCAAAGATGGACCCTGGACGGCGATCTTGCTCACCAGTGCCAACGGACTGCGGGGCATTGTGTCGTGGGCCCGGGACAAAAAGTGGCACGGCATACCCGTTTTTGCCGTCGGCGATATAACGGCGAAGGCGGCACGCGAAATGGGTTTCTTCGAGGTCGCCTCGGCAGGCGGCAATGTGAACGATCTCGCCAAACTCGTCGCCGCCCGCCTTACGCCGCCGGCGCGGCTACTCTATCTGGCCGGCGAGGAGCGCGCCGGCGATCTTGCCGGTGTCCTGCGCGCCACAGTTTTCGAGGTCGACCTGGTCGTGGTTTATCGCTTCCTGACAGCGCAATTTCTTCCCGAGCCGGCCGCCGCGGCGCTGGCCGGAGAAATCGATGCCGTCTTGCATTTTTCCCGCGCGAGCGCCGAAAACTTTATCAACGCGGCGCGCGGTTCGAATCTGCTCGACGCAGCGCTGACAAAGCCGGTCCATTTTTGCCTGTCCGAGCAAGTCGCCGCGCCGCTGCGTGCCGCCGGCGCAGCGCGTATTCAGGTCGCGGCGCAGCCAATCCAAGACGCCTTGCTCGAACTTTGCGGCTAAAGCGAAACGACTTAGGTTAGTGGACGTTTCGCTTTAGCTTGTGGTTTGAGCATGACCTTTTCCGAAAACTGGTATCCACTTTTCGGGGTCATGCCGTGGGCAAAGTATTTGCGTCGCATGTGCTTTAAAAAGGACACATGAGCGAAACCGACGACCAGACCCCCCGGCGGCCCCCGACCATCGAACTGGCGGCGACCGAGGTCGATGACGCAACCGAAAAACCCGCGGCAGACCATGCCGACAGGGGCACTACCGGCACGGCCGAACACGCGACTGACGGTTCGAATGCGCCGGGCCCGGCTCCGACTGGCCGGCGCTTCGCGTCGCATTTCGCCAGCGCGCTCATCGGCGCGGTCGTGATGGCGGCTGCAACGGCCGCGCTTTGGTTTACCGGCGTTATACCGTCGCGCGAGACCACGCCGCTTGGCACAGCCGCGTCGGATACGTCCGCGCCCGCGCCGCCGCCGAATCCGGCGCCCCCCGCCGCCGTGCAGAGAAGTCCTATGGCGCCGGATATGACCGCGCGGCTCGACAAGATCGAGCGCACGATCGAAGCCCAACGCAGTGATCCGGCGCTCGGTAACCGCATTGCCGAAGTTGCCGCGCAAACCAAAGCGCTGGCCGACAACCTCGCCGCGTTGACGCGCCGCGTCGATGAAACCGCGGCGACGGGTCAAAGCGCCGCCAAACAGGCCGACATCGCGCTCAATACCGCGGAGGCAGCGAAGAGCGCGAGCGAAGCGGCAAGCAAAGTCCAAGTGCGCCATGAGGATGTCGACGCCCTCGCGAGCCGGATCATGGCCCTGGAAAGCGCGGTGAAGGGACTTGCCGCCGTGACCGCGCCGCTGACATCGTCGGGCGCGAACGATCGCGCGGCGCGCTTGACCATAGCTGCCGAAGCGCTGCGTGCAGCGGTCGAGCGCGGCGCGCCGTACCAAAACGAACTCTCGGCATTAAAGGCGCTCGGCGTCGACGCGAAGAAGACCGAAGCCCTCGAACCTTTCGCCGGCAGCGGCGTTCCGACCGCCGCTGCGCTGGCCCGCGAATTGGAGGCGCTTGTCCCGGCGCTGCAGGACGCAGCCGAGCCGCGGTCCGGCAACACGAGCTTCGTGGAACGGCTCAAAAACAGTGCCCAAAGGCTGGTGCGCATTACGCCGCTTAGCGCGCCGCCGGGAAACGACCCGCAGGCGGTGGTCGATCGGATCCGGCTCGACGCGGCGCATGCCGATATCGGCGCTGCTCTCGCCGATATCAACGCGCTGCCGGATCCGGCAAAGCCGCTCGCCGCAGCCTGGAATAAAAAAGCCGCCGCGCGCGAGGCGGCCCTTGCCGCGAGCCGGCAGATTGCCGCCGAAGCGCTCGCGGCACTCGCTCAAGCGAGCGCCCGATGATCCGCGTCGCGCTTTATCTCATCCTCGTCGGTGCGATCGCCTATGGCGTCGCCCTTCTTGCCGACCGGCCGGGCGATGTCGTCGTCACCTGGCAGGGATTGCGCATCGAGACCTCGCTGTTGGTGCTCGGCGCCGCTACCCTTGTGGCCGCCGTCGTTCTCAGCTTCGTTTTTGGCCTTATTCGCTGGATCGTGCGGTCACCGATCGTACTGTCGCGTCTGCTGCACAATCGCCGCGGCGTGCGCGCGTATGAAGCGATTTCCCACGGCCTGATCGCGGTCGGCGCCGGCGACGTCGGCGCTGCACAGCGCTTCACCGCCGAAGTTCAGCGGCTCGCGCCCGGCGAACCGCTGGCACTGTTATTGAGCGCGCAAGCTGCACAACTCGCCGGCGATCGCGACGCGGCCGAGCGCGCGTTCCGGACAATGGCGGCGCGACCCGATACCAAGGCGCTCGGGCTGCATGGCCTATTCATCGAGGCGCAGCGCCGCGACGACGCCGGCAGCGCGCGCGCCTATGCCGAGGAGGCCGCCCGCATTGCCCCGTCGCTCGGTTGGGCCGGCACGGCCGTGCTCGAAGCGCGCTGCCGCGACGGCGACTGGGCCGGCGCCATCAATCTGCTCGAACAACAACGGCGCATGGTCGATAAAGCGACATATCGGCGCCAGCGCGCCGTACTGCTCACCGCGCGGGCACAGGCAGTGGAGGACAGCGACCGCGACGCCGCGAAAGAATTTGCGCTCGAAGCCAACAAGCTTGCACCGGATCTGGTGCCGGCGGCTGCGCTCGCCGGGCGACTGCTGGCCGAGGGCGGTCACTTGCGCAAAGCGAACCGCATCATCGACAGCGCCTGGCGCGCCAATCCGCACCCCGAATTGGCCCAAGCCTATGCCGAGCTGCGGTCTGGCGAATCCGCGCGCGACAAGCTCAAGCGGATCGAGGCTGGAGCGCGGCGTGTTCCGGGCCATATCGAAGGCGCGCTGGCGGTGGCGCGCGCCGCGCTCGATGCGCAGGAATTTGCCAAAGCGCGCAGCGAGCTTTCGCCGTATCTCGACCGGCCGACCCGGCGTGTATGCGTGCTGATGGCGAAGCTCGAACGCACCGAGCGCAACGACGAGGGCCGCGCCCGGGAGTGGATGGCGCGGGCGCTCAACGCACCGCCCGATCCGCAATGGACGGCCGATGGCTATGTTTCGGACCGCTGGCTGCCGGTCTCCCCGGTGAGCGGCCGCATCGATGCGTTTGAATGGCGAGTGCCGCTCACCGGCGCCATTGCCGCACCGATCATCGAGCCGGAGTTTCCCGCTCCGATCAGCGCGGCGCCAGCGCCGCACGACCGAAACGCCGTCATCCCAGCCGGCGCCTCGGCCAACCGTTCGGCGCCAGAACCGATCAAAGCCGAGCCGGTGATTCCGCTCGTGCACGCGCCCGACGATCCGGGGCCGGACGGGATCGAAGAGAGCGGTGCGTCGGCCAACCAGGACAACAGTGGGTGGCGTAAGATTTTTCAATAGCGCTGCGTCTTGCCTGCCTCCCCCATTTTGCGCTATGTCCAATGCACTATAGTGCATGAGGCCTTCGCGCCGTGCGACTAGCCAGAAAACCCAGAATCTTGCGGAATAAGAGCGTGCGGAAATCGACGCCGGACGCACAAGCCAATGGACGCGCCGATGCCGGTTTTCTCGCGGCGCTCGGCCGCGAAGTGCGGCGCGGCCGCGCCAAGCGCGGCATGACGCGCCGGCAATTGGCGCATGCCTCGCACACCTCCGAACGCTATCTGGCGCAAATCGAAAGCGGAACCGGCAATACGTCGGTCACGGTGTTGCGCGCGATCGCGCAAGCGCTCGATATTCCCGCCGCCAATTTGCTGGGCGAGCCGGCTGCGCAGAGCGGTGCGCGGGCCGCGCTGCTCGATGCCGTTGCACAACTGCCCGATCAAAGCCTCGCCGAGCTTACGCAGCTGATCGAAGGGCGCTTTCTGCTGCCCGATCGCGCCGATCGCGCGCGCCGCATCGCCTTGGTGGGCTTGCGCGGCGCCGGCAAATCCACACTCGGCCGCATGTTGGCACGGCATCTCGGCTGGCCTTTCATCGAGCTCGATCGCGTGGTCGAACAGGACTACGGCGCCCGCATTCCGGACATGATCGAAATCGCCGGCACCGCGACGTTCCGCCGCCACGAGCGGGCGGCGCTCGCGCGCGTGGTCGCCGAACATGAGGCCGCGGTGATCACAACGGCGGGCGGCATCGTGTCCGATCGTGAGAGTTATGCGTTATTGCTGCGACGCAGCCACACGATCTGGATCAAGGCGCGCCCGGAGGAACATATGAGCCGCGTTATGGCGCAGGGCGATTTCCGGCCGATGGCGCAGAACCGCGAAGCCATGGCGGATCTGGTGGCGATTCTTGACGCGCGCGGGCCCGATTATGCCCGCGCGCAAGCGCAGCTCGACACATCCGGTGAGGCAATTGAGCAAAGCTTCGCCAAATTGCTGCGGATCAGTTCCGATGTGCTAAGGCCCCAATCGTGACCATGCCCGAAACCGGCTTTCTCGCTTTGCCGCCGCTGCGCCTGGAATACCGCATGAT
>JBKPIZ010000390.1:0-6526 GCA_046730495.1 Pseudomonadota bacterium | reverse complement strand
CCGCCGCGGCCACGATCTCCCGCCGTCCTCTTGCAGAGCTATGCCAAGCGAACGCGTAAGGCCGACAGGTCCGCCGCTGGCGTTATTGGGGCACTATCCCGCCGGGCGCTCGGTAAATGAGAACAGCCGCCGAACCTTTCGCTAGCAAATTGCTAGCAACCGCTAGCAAAAGACCGGTTTGACCAGCCCTAACTACTTGATATGACACCCCGCGACTGGGGTAACAGACCGGTCCTATAAACCGGGTCCACCTACTGATTTTCCCGCCATAATCGGGCGCAAAGGAAGACACGATGACCGAACGCATCCCGGGCTTTGCCACGCTTGCGGTTCATGCCGGCGCGCAGCCCGATCCCACGACCGGCGCCCGGGCTACTCCGATCTATCAGACCACCTCTTACGTATTCGAAAGTGTCGATCACGCCGCATCACTGTTCGGTCTGCAGACTTTCGGCAACATCTATACGCGCATTGGCAATCCCACCACGGCGGTGCTCGAAGAGCGCGTGGCTGCGCTCGAAGGCGGCACCGCGGGCGTGGCGACGGCGACCGGCCACTCCGCGCAGGTTTTGATCTTTCATTGTCTGCTGCAACCAGGCGATGAATTCGTCGCGTCCAAAAAGCTCTACGGCGGCTCAATCAATCAATTCAACCACGCCTTCAAAAACTTCAACTGGAACGTCGTCTGGGCCGATCCGGACGATATCTCATCCTTCGAGAGAGCGATCAGTCCAAAAACCAAAGCGATCTTCACCGAATCAATCGCCAATCCCGGCGGCGTCATCACCGATATGGGCGCGGTGGCGCAGATCGCGCGCCGCGCCGGCGTCCCTTACATCGTCGATAACACACTGGCGACGCCTTATCTGTGCAAGCCGATCGACCACGGCGCTGACATCGTGGTCCATTCGCTGACCAAATTCCTCGGCGGCCACGGCAATTCGATGGGCGGCATGATCGTCGACGGCGGCACATTCAACTGGTCGCGGGAACGGCGCTATCCCATGCTCAGCGAGCCGCGGCCCGAATATCACGGCGTGGTCATGCACGAGACTTTCGGCAATTTCGGTTTCGCCATGGCCTGCCGCATGCTCGCCTTGCGCGACATCGGATCGTCGATTTCGCCGTTTAATGCCTTCCTCATCCTCACCGGGATCGAGACGCTGCCGCTGCGCATGCAAAAGCACTGCGAGAACACCCAAGCGGTCGCCGAATGGGTCGCGGCGCATCCGAAAGTGGCGTGGGTCAGCTATCCGGGATTGCCGGGCGATCGCTATCACAACCTCGCCAAGAAGTATTGTCCGCTCGGCGCCGGCGCGGTGTTCACCTTCGGGCTCAAAGGCGGCTACGACGCCGGCGTGAACCTGGTCACCAACGTGAAATTATTTTCGCACCTTGCCAATATCGGCGACACCCGCTCGCTGATTATCCATCCCGCCTCAACAACGCATCGCCAGCTGACCGACGCGCAAAAAATCCAGGCCGGCGCCGGACCGGACGTCGTGCGCCTATCGATCGGCATCGAAGACAAGGACGACATCATTGCCGATCTCGAGCAGGGGCTCGAAGCAGCCTAGGGTGGCGACGCTCGATCGCGCTATGCGCGCCTGAATACGCTGAACAAAAACCGCTGAAGGCCGCCCGTTGGAGTCGTGTGATCCTGCCGGCGCGTTCCGATCAACGCGAATGCGGGCCCAAGGATGGCGGATAGCAGCGTTGCGTCGTAGCGCATGACGGGCAAGCCGCTGCACCGCTCGGGGCCATCGATGGCGAAAGTAGCGATGATGACATGCCCGCCCGGCCGGATCGCCTGCCTCAGGCGACCGAGATAGGCGTCGCGGTCGGCCGCCGCAGTGAGAAAATGGAACGCGGCGCGATCGTGCCACAGATCGTATTGCCGGGATGGTTCCCATTCGGTCACATCGGCGACGATCCATTTGACCAGCGCTGCGCGCTCGGCGAGCCGAGACCTCGTAATCGCGACGGCGTCATCGGACAGATCAAGCACCGTGAGGTCGCGATAGCCCTCACTGAGCAAGACGTCCACGAGGCGGGAGGCTCCGCCACCGATATCGATAATCGCTGCATTTGGTTTTACGCCGACGCCATGGATCAGCTCCAAGGAGATAGCCGGTTTCTCCTGGAACCAACTGACTTGCTTTTCACCTTTTTCCTTATAGGTCTTCTGCCAATGGGCCTGCCGGTTGAATTCGCTCATTCATCTCCCCATGGCGGCGGTGACCGAGACTCTTGGCAGGAACATATGTGCTGCGTGAACAACAGCCAAGGTCAACGTGATCATCGCGGTCGCCTGATGCAAAAGCGCGAGCGGTAGCGCGGCAACCGACAGCAGCGTCCAAATGCCGAGCGCTACTTGTACGACGACCGCCGCGGCGACAAGAGCGGCGCTTGTGAAGATGAAGATAGGATCGCGCTTGATCCGTTTTGCGACATTGGACAGCTGAAGAAGCGCCAACAGACCGATTACGTAGCCTAGCATGCGGTGATCGAATTGGACTGTGAGTGGATTTTCAAAAAAATTCCGCCACCACGGCGCTTCGAAGAATAGGCGCGCGGACTGCGGAATAAAGCCGCCATCGATCAACGGCCAGGTGTTATAGGCCTGCCCGGCGCGCAAGCCGGCGACCAAAGCGCCTAGATAGATCTGGGCCAGGAGCAGTACCACGAGCGCCATCGCGCCGGCGCGAACAGGCAGCGGTGCAGCGGCTTTGGCGAATTCCCCGAACAGCGAGCGCGCCCGCTCGTCCTGCCACCGCATTCCGGTCCAGACCACGGCGACATAAATCAGACAGGCAAGGACGAGGTGCGTCGCCAAACGGTATTGAGACACTTCGACGCGATCGGCGAGACCGGAAGCCACCATCCACCACCCGATCGCGCCCTGCAGCGCCCCAAGCGCCAGGATCATCCACAAGCCGGCGCGACGGTTGGGCGGGATCCAGCCGCGCCACAAAAACCAGACGAAGGGCACAAAAAAAAACCGCGCCGATGACGCGGCCGATGAGTCGGTGCGCCCATTCCCACCAATAAATGGTTTTAAAATCGGCGAGGCTCATTCCGGCGTTCAGCTGCCGGTACTGCGGAATCGCCTGATACTTTTGAAATTCCGTCAGCCATTGCGCTTCGCTTAGCGGCGGCAGCGTACCGGTCACCGGCTGCCATTCGGTGATCGACAGCCCGGATTCCGTCAGCCGCGTCGCGCCGCCGACCACGACCATGGCGAAAATGAGCGCGGCGACAAGGTAAAGCCACAGCCGGATCGCGCGGCCACGGTCCAAATTGTCACGGTACAAAGCTTGAATAGCCGTCATCGTGTTCTTGTCGCGGGCGCGCGGACCATATAGTGCTGCGCCCTGCCCTCGCAACTGTTTGCGGCTATGCCCGTGCGGATTCGAAAACTTATCGGCGCGATTGCGCTTTTTGCCCTTGTGATCGCCTGGGCGCTTGTGGCCATGGCAGTTGCGCAGTTCCCGGCCATCCGCGACAGCACCGTCTTATCGATCCTGTATTATGTGACCGCCGGATTGGGTTGGGTATTGCCGGCAATGCCATTGATCAGCTGGATGTCGAGACCCACGATCCGCCAATGAGAATTGCAAAGCTTGACCCAAATTACATAGACGGTGTCCCGGCTTACGCCGCGTCGACGCGCCGAAATCCATTCCACAGCGCGGTAGCGGCACCTGAGAGCAACACCCGCAGATAGCGCATGCGCTGATAATTGCCGTCCACGAAGATGCGCGGCAGCGCTGTCATGCATTGGCTATGCGCGGCGAACAGAACGCCTGGACGCGCTGTTACCGCCGTCTTGAAACCAAGTTCAGCGGCGAGTTCAAACTCCCGCGCGGCAGAGGCAGCGCGATCGCCATAAGGATAGGATAAATGCGCCGGCCTCACCCCGAGCGCCGCTTCGATCACCGATCGGCTCAAATCCATTTCGGCGCGCGCGGCCTCCTTCGGCAGCCTCAGAAGAATCGGATGATTGACCGTATGCGCGCCGATGGTGACGAGCGGATCAGCCGCGAGCCGCGCCAGCTCGCTCCAGTCCATACATAGTTCGGCACAAAACGCGGCGACGTCCACCTGATGAAATGCTGCGAGCCTGCGAACGATGTCACGCATTTCGTTTTCCGTGGCGCGGTCGCGCAGCCACCAATAAAGTCCATGATACAGCCTTCGCTTCTCCGCCAAGCTGTAGCAGTCGAATTTGCGATCGCGTCCGCCGATAGCCAGGCCGATGCGATTGTTGCGTGCGATCACCGCTTCAAGCGCCAGCCACCACAATTCCCCGAGACGATCGGGAAAACTGGTCGGTACGTAGATCGCAAATGGCACGCCTGCATCTTTGAGAACGGGATAGGCAAAGCGTAGCATGTCGCGATATGCGTCGTCGAAGGTGAGGCAAATAAAGCGCTTGGCGAAATCACCTTCGACCATGCGGCGGTGCATCTCGTCGAGGGTGATGAACTCCAAGCCTGAGCGCCGCAAGCCTCGCACCAGTCGCGCGAGAAACTGCGGCGTCACTTCGAGCAAGCGATTGGGTTGGAAACGGTCCGGCCGCGCCGGGCGAACATGATGCAGCGCGAGGATTGCTCCGACGCCACCGACGAAGGGCCGGGACACAATATGGGCCCCGGAGAAATACAAACACTCCATCCCGCCGCGGATGATCGTCTGCTTGATGGTCACGGACCGCCCTTCGCGAAGGAACCATTATAGCGCGAATCCAATCCGAATTGCCGGGCATCGGCGTGCCAATTCCGCTCGCTTGCCGTGAATTATCGTTTGATGGCGCGCCCAGTCGGCGCATGCGCCACCGCCGGATGCGCCGAGTGGTCTATCCAAGCAATCCGCAGCGGACTGCAAGCGCGACCAGCCACACCAGCCCGGCAAGACTCAAACTGCAGAACACGGCGGCGGAGCCAAAATCCTTAATGCGCCTGATCTCGCTGTGCTGCTCGGGCGTCACATGATCGGCGAGTTTTTCGATCCCAGTGTTGAGGAATTCTACGGCCAGCACGATGAGCAATGTGCCCATCATGGCGGCGTACCAGGCGCCGCTCGGGGCAATAACCAAGCCCAGCAGCAGCCCGAGGACGACCAGAACCGCTTCATCGCGCAGCGCCGGCTCGGTCTTGAAGCCGTCGACGAATCCGCGGATCGAATTTTGCGTAGCGCTGTAAAGACGTTTCACGATTGATCTGGGACTTCAGAAAGCGACAACCGACTCAACGGCGACTTTACGTGGCGGCAATGCCGATGGCGAGCGGATGTTGCGAGCAAAATGACCAATCACTATAGTCAGCACGGTCTCGGAGCGTAGCGCAGCCCGGTTAGCGCACCAGTCTGGGGGACTGGGGGTCGCGAGTTCAAATCTCGCCGCTCCGACCAGCTCCACAAGCGGGACGCTGAAAAGCCACAGCTATCTGCAAACACGAGAGATTTAGAAACCCACCGAGTACACAGGCCGGTACATAAGCGCGTTTTGCGGATGGTCAGGTTACGTCAAGACAGCAGGGGAAATTTCAGCGCGCGCAAGCGGCTTCCTGATGACGTGCGCGAAGAGTACGGGCGGCTGTACGGTGCGCACCATGAAGCGAAGTTCTCCAAGCCTGCGAGCCTCGGAAAACAGATTGCTCAACAGAAGTTTCACCAATGGCTAACTGAGGTCGAACAGCGCATCGAAGCAATTCGGAAGGCGCAGCGCGGCGAAGGCATCGACCTTGATCGTGAGCAAGCGGCTGCGCTGGCAGGCCAGTGGTATCTGTGGTTCGTGGTGAAGTACGAGAATGAGGACGCAGACCCTGAGGCTTACGAAGAAGCCCTTTGGGACATCATCGACGCGATGCGCGAGTTTGCACCCGACGAGGTGCGCGAGCAGCCACTGAGGGACATGCGGTGGGCGCGCGACCGCGAGGTGCGTGAGGGAGTTCGGCCAGTAGTTGCCGATCTTGGGCACACAGCGCAATTCCTTGCGAGCCGTGGCCTCGCTCTCACCAATAAAGCCCAAGGATTGTTTCTCGACCGCGTGCTGGATAACCACGAGCAGGCACTGTTGCGGCTGGAACGTCGCGCCAAGGGCAACTACAGTCCTGACGAACTGCCGAAATCATTTCCGTCGTTCAGGCAGACTTCTCCCACGCAGACCGGACCAAGTCCGCAGGCGTTGTTTGAAGCTTGGATAGCCGCTCGAAAGCCCGCGTACTCAACTATCGAGAGTTGGCGCACGGTTTTCAAGGCGCTTGGCGAGCATTTCACCGGTCGAACGGCTTCCTCGATTACGGCGGATGAAGCCCAAGTGTGGCTCGACAAGTTGGTGACCGCAGACCGTTCGGCCTTCACAGTTCGCAACACTTTTTTACGCGCAACAAAGACCGTCTACGCCTGGGGAAAGAGACGCAAACTGACAAGCAACCCATTCGTGGATGCTGTGGTCGATGTACCGCGGCGCAAACAACACCGCCCAAAATACTTCTATGAACACGAGTACCGGACGATCCTAAAG
>JBKPIZ010000389.1:0-22838 GCA_046730495.1 Pseudomonadota bacterium | reverse complement strand
TCTCGCGATGGATCGTCCGCTTTGTTTTGGCGGCGATGGCGCACGCGATTTTGCCTTCGTTTGCAATCGCGCAACCGGCGGCGCCCAACCCGGAAATGGCGCAATCATGTCCTGGGCTGGTCGCCGGTAACGACACCACGGCGATTCCCGCGGCGTGGCCTGCTTCGGCCTCCCTGATGGGCGCGCCGAATCTTGGCGGATTAAATTCGCGTGCTTTCGATCTGGCTGCGCTGAATTCAGATCAGGTCCGCCTCACCTTTCTCGGCCACGCGACTTTCCTGATCGAGAGCCCGCAGCTCGTGCGCATTGCCACCGATTACAACGATTACATTAAGCCGCCGCTGTTGCCGGATATCGTCACCATGAATCATGCGCACAACACGCATTACACCGATCATCCCGACCCGGCGATCAAATACGTGCTGCGCGGTTGGGGCGAGCGTCCCGATCAGCCCGCCAACTGGGACCTGAAATATCGTGATGTGCGGGTACGCAACGTGTCGACCAATATCCGGAGCTTCTACGGCAGCACCACAACCGAGCGCTACGGCAATTCCATCTTTATCTTCGAGATTGCCAATCTGTGCATCGCGCATCTCGGACATCTGCATCATACGCTGACGCAACAGCAGCTTAACGAGATCGGCCGCGTCGATGTGGTCATGGCGCCGGTCGATGGCAGTTATACGCTGGATCTCGACGGCATGATGGAAGTGCTGTCTGCGCTCAAGGCGCCGCTGATCATCCCGATGCACTATTACGGGCAGTACATCCTCGACCGGTTTCTCGACCGGGCGCGCAAGCTCTGGGACATCGAAACGGCGGAAATTCCCTCGGTCGTAGTCTCGAAAGCGATGCTGCCTGCCGCACCCAAGGTTTTGGTGCTGCCAGGACGGTTTTGATCACTCAGACGTCGACGCTCGCAGCCAGCGCGTGCTGTTCGATGAACTCGCGGCGCGGCTCGACTTTGTCGCCCATCAGCTCGTCGAAAATCGTATTGGCTTCGTCGATTTCCTTCACGCTGACGCAGAGCAGCGAGCGCGCATTGGTGTCGAGCGTGGTCTCCCAGAGCTGCTCCGGGTTCATTTCGCCCAAACCTTTGTAGCGCTGCAGCGCGGCACCCTTGCGGCCGGTGCCGGTTACCGCTTCGAACAGGCCGACCGGACCGTGGATCGGGACCTCCTCGTCCTTTCGTCGCAGCATGGCCGGCGGCGTCGGCCGGGGATAAATCTGCTGCAGGGACGGTGCGAATTCGTCGAGCCTACGGGCGTCGGCGGAGCCGAGCAGGGCCTGATCGATGACCGCGACTTCCTTGACGCCGCGCAATGTGCGCTCGAACTGGAACCCGGTCTCGCTGAATTGGCCTTTCCAGCCGCGCTCCGCCGCCTCGGTGAGCGCGTCGAGCCGTCGGGCGATATATTCCGCCGCCGCAGTCGCGCTAACCGGATCGCCGGTAACCTGCGTGCGCAGCACGCCGGCGATGGCGGCCTGCTCGATCACCTGGCGATTGTACCGGCTATGCAGCCCGCGCAGCAGATTGCGAATGCTGCGCGCCTCTTCGACCAATTTCCGCAGATCATTGCCGGCGCGCACTTCGCCGGACGACAATCGCAGCACGGCATCCTCGAGGCCGGCGTCGATCAAGTAGTCTTCGAGCGCGTATTCGTCCTTGAGATATTGTTCGGACTTGCCCCGGGTCACCTTATAGAGCGGCGGTTGCGCGATATAGAGGTGTCCGCGATCGATGATCTCGCGCATCTGCCGATAAAAGAACGTCAACAGCAGCGTGCGAATATGAGCGCCGTCGACGTCGGCGTCAGTCATGATGATGATCTTGTGATAGCGCAACTTGTCGATTGAGAACTCGTCGGTGCCGATGCCCGTGCCCAGCGCGGTGATCAGGGTGCCGATCTGCTCCGAGGACAGCATCTTGTCCATGCGCGCGCGCTCGACATTGAGAATCTTGCCGCGCAGCGGCAACACCGCCTGAAATTCACGATTGCGGCCCTGCTTGGCGCTGCCGCCGGCGGAGTCGCCCTCGACGATGAACAGTTCGGATTTTGCCGGATCGCGCTCCTGGCAATCCGCCAGCTTTCCCGGGAGCGACGTGACCCCGAGCGCGCTCTTGCGAGTCATTTCGCGCGCTTTGCGCGCGGCTTCGCGTGCCGCGGCAGCCTGGATCACCTTGCCGACAATGATCTTGGCCTCGGACGGATGCTCCTCGAACCAGGCGTTGAGCATGTCGTTGACGATGCCTTCAACTGCCGGCCGCACTTCGGACGAGACGAGCTTGTCCTTGGTCTGCGAGGAAAATTTCGGGTCCGCCACCTTGACCGATAAAACCGCCGTCAAACCTTCGCGGCAATCGTCGCCGGTCAGCGCCACCTTTTCCTTGCGGGCCCCGCCAGCGGAGTCCGCGTAGCCGGTGACTTGGCGCGTGAGCGCGCCGCGAAAGCCGGCGAGGTGGGTACCGCCGTCGCGCTGCGGGATGTTGTTGGTGAAGCAAAGTACGGTTTCGTGATAACCGTCGTTCCACCACAGCGCGCAATCGATCGTGACGCCATCGCGTTCGGATTTGATGACGATTGGCTGGGGCACCAGCGGCGTTTTGTTGCGGTCGAGATATTTGACGAACGCCTCGACGCCGCCCTCGTAGCGCAATTGTTCGCGCTTTTCTACGGCGTGGCGCATATCCGACAGCACGATGGTCACGCCGGAATTCAGAAACGCCAATTCGCGAAGCCGGTGCTCCAGCGTGGCAAAATCGAACTCCGTCATGCTGAAGGTTTTTTTCGACGGCAGAAACGTCACTTCGGTGCCGCGCTTGTCGCGCGCGGCACCGACGACTGCGAGGGGCGCCACCGCCTCGCCGTCGTGAAATTCCATGAAATGTTCCTGGCCATCGCGCCAGATCGTTAGCCGCAGCCACGTCGATAGCGCGTTGACGACCGAAACCCCGACGCCGTGCAGGCCGCCTGAAACTTTGTACGAATTCTGGTCGAATTTCCCGCCGGCATGGAGCTGCGTCATTATGACTTCGGCGGCTGAGACACCTTCGCCCTTATGGATGTCGGTCGGAATACCACGGCCGTCGTCGCGGACCGTGCAGGAACCGTCCGGATTGAGGATGACGGTCACTTCCTTGGCAAAACCGGCAAGCGCCTCGTCGATGGCATTATCGACGACCTCATAGACCATATGGTGCAGGCCCGAGCCGTCGTCGGTATCGCCGATATACATGCCCGGCCGCTTGCGAACCGCATCGAGCCCCTTGAGGACCTTGATCGATTCAGCGTCGTAATCGGACGGTGTGGGGATCTTCTTGCGGACCGGTTCAGCCATGGCGGGGCTTTCGAATCACTTCCAAAAAATATGTGTGAATCGACAAATCTTGTACACCAAAAAGGTGATCCGTACAGGACAAAAGGGGTGTCACTAACATATTGTCAGATCGCTGTTTTTTAAGGTTTTGGCGGGGCAGAAAAGCCATCGCCTTTTAGCCCAAAATTGGCCGTGGCCGAGGCGCTTCTCGGCCGCGCACGCAAATCCCGTGCTGCCATTGTGGACTGGGTCGAAAACGTTGATCAGGCCGGCGGACGCCGCTGTCGTTTCGGGTCTGGGCTCAGCAAATGCTGATCACCGGGATGGTAATCCGGGATTTGATGCTGAAAGCGATCGAGTGCCGCGGCCCAAAGTTCCATGCGATCCAAATCGCCGCGCAAGCGCTCGAGCGCTTCGATCAAGTTTCGCACGATTGCATCTGCTGCCGGTTCCGGCATAGCGATGCCCTTTGTCTTGTGTGCGACGTTGCGGCTTCTTTCGGGTTAAGAAGCGGCGCGCGGTCTTGTTCCCCAAAGATCGCGACTGCTCGCATTGTTTGAAACGCATTTCGCCGACTGTTCCGCGCGTCAGCTGGGGTTGGGGGACGCGGTCAGTGTTCCGGATTTCACTTCGACGATACCGGCGAGCGATTCGATGTCGCGGAACAGCGCGGGATCCGCGCCGGTCATCCACGCTTGCGCGCCGAGCTCGGCGAGTTCGCGATGCAGTGCCAGGCGGCGCGCGGGATCGAGATGCGCGAGAACCTCATCCAGCAACAGGACTGGCGCCGATCCGATCATCTCGCGCAGCAGTCGGGCATGCGCAAGCACAAGTCCGATCAGAAGCGCCTTCTGCTCGCCGGTCGAAGCATCCGCGGCGGCGATGCCTTTTGCGGCATAGACCACTTTCAGATCGCTCAAATGCGGTCCGTCAAGGGTGCGTCCGGCGGCAGCGTCGCGGCCGCGATTGTCGCGCAGCACTGCGCGGTAGCGCTGTTCAAGGTCGATGGCCGGATGCGCCGGGATGAGTTGCTCCAGCCAGCCATCGATTGCGACTTCGACCGGCGGAAATGGCGAATCCTTGCGCGTATCCAGCACCGCCGCGAGGCGGCGAACGGTCTCCACGCGCAGGCTGGCAACCGCGACCGCAAGCTCTGCGGTTTCGTGTTCGACAGCTTCGAGCCAGTGACTGTCGGCGTGGGCTTCCTCCAGGAGCCGGTTGCGTGAGCGCAGCGATCTTTCAAGTGCATTGACGCGGCTCGCATGTTCGGCATCGACCGCGAGCGCCAAACGATCGAGAAAACGCCGGCGCTCCGACGGCGCGCCACTAAACAGAGTGTCCATGGCCGGAACGAGCCATATGACCCGCAAATGATCGGCGAAAGCCGCCGCCGAGGACACCGGTTCGCGATCGATGCGGCATTGGCGCTGCGTCGTTGCTTCGTCCTCTCGCGGCGGATCGATCCCGGTGCCGAGCGTGGCCAAGCCGAGCGCGCCTTCGATTTCCGCGGCGACCGCCCAGGAGCCGTCGCCTTCATTGAACGCGACCTCGCTGACCGTGGCGCGGCGCAAGCCGCGGCCTGGGGCAAGAAACGAGATCGCTTCGATCAAGTTGGTCTTGCCGGCGCCATTCGGCCCAACCAGCGCGATCGTTCCGGCACCGGCCGCGAGCGCGGCGCTGTGATAGTTGCGGAAATTATGCAGATTGAGGCGACGGACGAGTGCGGGCATCGGTTCAGAATTAGGCCTCAGGCGGCCCCGATACCTGATGACCGATTGCCGATCCCTGTCAAACGCGCATCGGCATCAGGACATAGAGCGCGCCGCGTTGCTCTTTGTCCTGGATCAGCGTTGGTGATCCTGGATCGGCAAGCTTTAGCACGGCGGCTTCGCTTTCGATCTGCGCCGCGATGTCGAGAAGATAGCGTGAATTGAAACCGATATCGATCGGATCAGCTTCGTATTCGACCTCAAGCTCCTCGTTGGCGCTGCCCGAGTCCGGATTGGTAACCGACAACAATAGCCGCCCGGCATTGACGGACAATTTCACCGCACGGCCGCGCTCGCTCGAAACGGTGGATACGCGATCGACCGCGGCCTCGAATTCTTTTTTGTCGACCACCAATTCCTTGTCATTGCCGGCGGGAATGACGCGCGCGTAATCGGGAAAGGTACCGTCGATCAACTTCGAGGTCAGCACAGTCTGACCGATCGTGAATCGGATCTTGCCGGGAGAGAGTTCGATCGTGACTTCAGTCTCGCCGTCTTCCATCAGCCGGTGAACTTCGCCGACGGTTTTGCGCGGCACGATGATGCCCGGCATGCCGGCGGCGCCTTTCGGCAGTTCGACTTCCATTTGGGCGAGCCGGTGGCCATCGGTGGCGACAGCGCGAAGCGTCTGCGCCTTCGCGGTACCGGCCGCGTGCAAATAGATGCCGTTTAGATAATAGCGGGTTTCTTCGGTCGAGATCGCAAATTGCGTCTTGTCGATGAGACGCTTGAGTTCGCTCGCCTTGACGGTGAACTTGTGCGTCATTTCGCCGGCGGACAGATCGGGAAAGTCACTCTCCGGCAGCGTCTGCAGCGTGAAGCGCGAGCGGCCGGCGCGTATCGCCAAGGCGGCGCGATCACCCGATGATTCCAGCGCGATCTGCGCGCCTTCAGGAAGCTTGCGGACGATATCGAAGAACATGTGCGCCGGCACCGTGGTCGAACCGCCGGGAGCGACCTCGGCCGCAATCGCATCGATGACTTCGATATCGAGGTCGGTGGCTTTCAACGAAAGCTTGGAACGGTCGCCGTGCAAAAGCACATTGGCGAGGATTGGAATGGTGTTGCGGCGCTCGACCACGCGATGGACATGGCCCAAGGACTTCAACAGTTCCGAACGCTCAACGGTGACTTTCATCGCCTAATCCGAAAAAGAAGCCGAAACGCGGACGGTAAGGGTGGCCCGCCGCGAGGCTTTCGGCAAGCCCGGCCCCGCGGCTGCGCGGGGCTTTTCCATGTCTTTTTAGGAGTTTGCCGATTGTGGGCTTGCTGAAATGGCAAGCGCCAGTCCTGCTTAGTCCTGCAGCTGGCGTTTGAGCGACTCGATCTCCTCGGCAAAGGCGCTGTCATTGCCAGCCAGATTTTCGATCTTGCGGACGGCATGAAGCACGGTGGTGTGATCGCGCCCGCCGAAGCGGCGGCCGATTTCGGGCAATGACCGCAGCGTGAGAACCTTCGCCAGATACATAGCAACTTGCCGTGGGCGCACCACATTGGCGGTGCGCCGCGACGACAGCAGATCAGCGCGGCTCACATTGTACTGGCGCGCCACGATGCGCTGAATGTCCTCAATGCGCACCCGTTTCGGCTCGGCCGGACGGATCAGGTCGCGCATCTCCCGTTCCGCCATTTCAACGGTGACCGGCTGGCCGGTGAGCTTGCTATGCGCCAGCAGCCGATTGACTGCGCCTTCAAGGTCGCGGCCGTTGTGGGTGACCGACTTGGCGATGAATGCGAGCACCGGTTGGGGTACTTCAAAGCCGGGATGATGCACCCGCGCGGCGCCAATTCGGCTCTTGAGAATTTCAAGGCGGAGTTCTTCGCCGAGCGAACCGATCTCGACCACCAAACCTCCGGCCAGCCGGGAGCGCACGCGGTCGTCGAGGCTCTCAAGATCGGCAGGCGGCCGATCGCTCGCGATCACCACCTGACGCCCGGCGTCGATCAGCGTGTTGAGCGTGTGGCAAAACTCGGCTTGTGTCGAACGGCCTTGTAGAAATTGCAGATCATCGATCACCAGCACGTCGATGGCGCGAACGGCTTCCTTGAAGGCGAGCGTGTTCTGACTGCGCAGCGCCGAGACAAACCCATACATGAAACGCTCGGCTGTGAGATAGAGCAGTTTGCGGTCAGCGGCCGTATTGCCGGCCCAGGTGATCGCCTGCAGCAGATGGGTTTTGCCCAATCCAACCGCGGCGTGGATGTAAAGCGGATTGAACATCAACGGTTCGCCGCGCCGGCTGGTGGCGACCTGTTTGGCCGCGGCGTGCGCAAGCGTGTTCGAACGCCCGACAATGAACGTCTCGAAGCTCAGCCGCGGATCGAGCGGCGAACCACCAAGGGCCTCGTGCACGTTCATGAAGGGAATGCTGGCGCGCGCGCCAACGATCTCGAGCGAGGTGTCGCGGCCATCGCGAGCCGGCAGCGGCGGCTCCAGCGTTTTCGGCTTCGCCGTCGGCAGCCGAATCGTCGAGGAACGCACCGTCAATTCCAGCCGCGTGACATCCGGCTCTTCGGATTGCCACTTGAGCAGCACCTTTTCGCTGTAATGCGATTGGATCCAGTTGCGGAGGAAACGGGTCGGCACCGACAGCCGCACCGATCCCTTCTCTACGCATTCGAGCTCCATGCGCCCGAACCAGCTGCTGAAGACATCCTCGCCAAGTTCAGAGCGCAACTGATCCTTGACCCTTCGCCATCGCTCCTGATCGGTGCTCGTCATGTCGATGCTTTTCTTTTCGAGGAGGAACCGAAGCGAGCACGTCAGGCGGACGCTCTCGACTTCGCGAAGACGCTCTACAATCCGGTGGAGGGGGAGTGGCCGCGCAGCGCCGCAGCCAACCTCAGCCGCTTGACGGGACCCCGGGCTGGTAAACTCCGGGCCACTGAGCCTCAGGCCGAGACCCGCAAGGCGCGTTTGGCGATCGATCGATTGCCGTTGCAATTGCAGTCATCATGCCCCCCACCTCCAACGCTTGCGGACTCGCATCACCCTTTCGACGCACGCGGCAGCCGCAGCGTCTCGAAACGAGACCCGCTTTGTTCGTGTTTTCAGCCGCTAACAAACTGCGGCTGTACGATCCGCTATACAAATACGCTGCGGGCTAACTCAACGAACTGGACACACCTTTCCCGCGCCCATTCTTCGATGGGTTCCCGCCTGCCTCGTTGTTGAAGACCTTCAGAGCGGAAGGGAGTTTGGAGGCTAGCATGCGGTTTGCGGCCCGCAACCGCAAAAACCGCGTCAACATTGGACTTTCTGCATTGTGCGGCAACAGCAGGAAGCGTGCGGCATCGCGCCCGCGCGAGCAAGATATTGAGTCAATTTAGTGATTCACATTTCTGCAATATGTGACACGCGCGCGAAATCGATTTGGTGCAGCAAAGCAACAAATAAAAAAACGCACATTGCCATGCCGCAAATTCAAAGTCCGTGCGATGCTATGTGCGATAACCCTTTCATTGTGCATGAATTCTTCTGCGCGCAGAAACGGGGTACCCGTCGCAGCGCAAAACGGGAGCAAACAAGAATCATCCGTCGTCGTGGCGCGCAAGTCGCATCACGATCGCGCTCGAGGATATTCCGAAGCTGCGTGACAATAATGCAACAGATTGATTGCAATCCACAATTCGGATTGCGGGAATTGTCCGCGCCGGCGCGAAAAAATTTATTTCTTTTGCAGTTTCGCAATCTGGTGCGAGAGCCGAGACACTTTTCGGCGCGCCGAATTGCGATGGACGATGCCCTTTTGTGCCGCGCGAATCAAAGCCGGCTCGGCTTCTGCCATGGCTGCGGTCGCTCGGCTGCGATCGCCAGCGGCAATCGCCTCCTCGACCTCACGGATCGCAGAGCGCATGCGCGAACGCCGCGACTTATTGATGACGGTTCGGCGTGCGGCCTGGCGGGCGGCTTTCTTTGCAGATTTCGTATTCGCCATACTTACTGGACACAAGAAATGGTGAAAGAGAGCGGGGCTTATAGGGTGCTGGCGCGATACCGTCAACGGCGTCGGTCAAAGGGAAGGCAGGAAGGCACCGGCGGCGCGGCGGCGCGCCTTGTTTCTCTCCAGCGCGCGGATCAGGCGACGCGTTTAGCGCGGACGGTGTCATAGCCGGCAATCGCGGCCGCGCGGTCGGCGGCTGGGTATCCGAACAAAGGCGGGGCGACGCGTGCCCATTGCGAGTCGCCGTGGATATGCGCAAGCAGCGCCTTTATTCCCGGCACCAGAGGCTTGCCGTCGAATAATTTGCGGATTGTCACCGCTTCGGAGAGAGAAGCCGCGTCGCCGGAGCGGTAAGCGCGCGTGCAAAGATCGGCATTGAGATTGGCTGTAGCCGAAATGCAGCCGGCGAACGGGCCCGAGCGTGCTTCCAGCAGGGCTGCTTCGGTGGACGGAAAAACGCGAAAGCCTGGGGCAATAGCGGCCGCCTCACGGGCATAAGCCATGTCACCCGAGGAATCTTTCAGGCCGACAATGCGGGTGCCGAAGCTCTGAAGGAGCCGGCGGACGAGAGCGACGTGCCACGGCAGTCCCGATTGTGCCGGAAAATGATAGAGGTAAAGCGGAATGGGTCGCGCGGCTGTTGCCGACAGAATAGCCTCGATGACCGCGACAAGACCATCATCCGATACCCCCTTGTAGTAGAACGGCGGGAGGACGAGCGCGCCGCCGAAACCAAGCTCGGCGGCATGCCTGGTCAGCGCGATCGCATCGGCGAGTGCGGCGGCTCCGGTTCCCACCATCATCCGGTCCAGCGGCAAACCGCTCTCGGCATAGGCGTTCATGACGCGCCGCCGTTGATCGAGCGAGAACGATGTGGCCTCGCCCGTAGTGCCAAGCACGTTGAGGCCATCGCAGCCATTGGCCAGAAGAACGCGCGCCAGCGCAATCGACCGTGCACAGTCGGGTTCGCCTCGGGGATCGACGGCGGTCGCAATTGCGGCGATCACGCCATGAAGGTCCCGCTCCGCCTGCCCAAGCTGTCCCGCCATGTTCCTGATCCTAGCGCCGTTGTTTCAAGTGGCTTGTGTCGCCTGACCAAGTAAAGCATGAGGCGGGCATGTTCAATCGGATCACGTGCGCAGCGGCGCCGGGGGACGTCTTGCAATGACAACGGCATTCGACGTCATCATTGTCGGCGCCGGCGCGGCCGGCTGCGTATTGGCCAACCGGCTTTCGGCGCGGTCCGCAACGAAGGTGCTGTTGCTGGAGGCCGGGCGCGACACGCCGCCGGGCAGCGAGCCCGCTGACGTGCTCGATTCCTATCCGCGGTCTTATTACAACGACGCCTATTTCTGGCCCGACCTCAAAGTGCATTGGCGGCGCAAGGACAACTCGCCGCCGGTCGGTTTTTTGCAAGGGCGCGTCATGGGCGGCGGGTCAACCGTGATGGGCATGGTGGCCCATCGTGGCACGCCTGACGATTACGCCGAATGGGAAGCGCTCGGCGCAGCAGGATGGGGCTGGGACAGCGTTATTCCTTACTACTGCAGGCTGGAAAACGACTGGGATTTTGCCGGGCCGCAACATGGCAAAGCAGGGCCGGTCCCGATCCGGCGCACCAAACCCGACGAATGGGCGCCGCTGGCAAAAGCGGTACATGCTTTCGCGCAGGAACGGCAGATCGCGTTCATCGCCGATATGAACGGTGATTTTGGCGACGGTTATGGCGCCGTGCCGATGAGCAATTGGCCGCGGCAACGTGCCTCGGCGGCGATCTGCTATCTCGATTCGGCTGTGCGCCGCCGCAGCAATCTCAGCATCGCCTGCAATGCGCTCGTGACCGGGCTCATATTCGACGGCGCCCGCGTTGCCGGCGTGCGGGCGAGGGTCGGCGCCGAGCAAAAGGAATTTATCGCCCGCGAGATCGTCGTGGCGCTGGGCGGTATCCACTCGCCGGCTTTTCTGTTGCGTGCCGGGATCGGAGCTGCAGCGGCGCTGCGCGATCTCGGGATTGCGGTGCGCGCCGATTTGCCCGCTGTCGGCGAAAACCTGTCGAACCACGCCATCGTCTTTGTCGGGCTTCTGCAAAAGCCCGGGGCGCGGCAATCAAGGCACATTCGGCCCCATCCGATGGCGGCGTTGCGTTACTCCTCCGGCCTGCCTGGCGCGCCGGCGGCGGACATGTACATCAACGTGCAATGCAAGACCTCGTGGAGTCCGCTTGGGCATCAGGTCGCAAATTTGGCGCCGTCACTGCTCAAGCCGATGGCGCGTGGGCGCGTGTCGCTGTTGGCGGCCGATCCCGCGGTTCATCCGCTGGTCGAGTTCAATTTCACCGGCCATGAGCTGGATCTGAAGCGCTTCATGCTTGGCTTTCGCCGCTGCGTGGAGATTCTGGCGCATTACTCGGTGCGCGCCATCACGCGGCTGACCTTCCCAGTAAAGTTCGACGATCGATTGCGGCGGCTCAATCGCGTCACGCCGGCAAACAAGCTCAAAAGCGCCGCCATCGCCGCGCTCATCGATGCCATGCCGGCGCTTGCGCCGCCGATTTTTGCCACGCTGGCCGATCGCAAAGTCGATCTTGCCGCGTTAGTGGCAGATGACGAGGCGCTGGCGGAGCATATCCGGCAAAACGTCGCCGGCACCTTTCATCCGACCGGCACCTGCCGCATGGGCAGGTCCGACGATCGTGCGGCGGTGACGGATGCCGCGGGCCGGGTTCACGGCGTGGCGGGCTTGCGCGTGATCGATGCCTCGATCATGCCGACGATCCCGCGCGGCAACACCAATATTCCGACCATCATGGTTGCTGAAAAAATTGCTGCCAAAATGCTACGCGAACAAATCTGACGCTGCGGCAGCGAGCTAGCGGGCTGCGCCATCAGGCCACTTTTGCACGAGGCGGCAATCAGCCGCGATCGGCAACACTGACATAAATATGCCCATTGCGGACGGCGACCGGGACCGGGGTAAGGCGCATCGATGGATCGCCCGGGTGGCAGCCGGTGGCGAGATCGAATTCATAGCCGTGCCAAGGGCAAACGATGTGGCGTTGCTTGCCGAACCGCAGGCCGGCGCTTTTCTTATCTGGCGTGATCACTTCTTCGACCTGGTTGAAAATCTTGCCCTGACAGACCGGCCCGCCGGCATGCGGGCACACGTTCTCGTAGGCGAGCACCTTACTGCCGGTGCGAAATATGCCGACTTCGAGCTTATCGAGAGCGAAGATTCGGTAATCGCCATCGGCGATATCAACCAGTTTGCCAATTTCCACTTCTTGCATCCGAATCTCCGTCTCCAAGTTGTGCCGCGCCGCAGCCGCTTCGGCTCGCCGCTACTCGATCCCCTGCGGTCGATGAAACCAGATTGCCACGTCGAACATGTTGAGATCGGCGGCACGAATCATGCCGCACGCGGTCACCACGGTTTCGGTTGCGGTTACCGAACCTGGCGTAAATGGCGCCACATCGTGGCCGCGCCGTTCCACTTTGGCGGCATAGATTTTGACCGCGGCGGTTAAGACCTGCTGCAAAGCCTTGTCTGTAATGGAATCCGGTGTGCCCCGCTTGAGCGCTTCTCGCGCGCTGGTGCAGAAGTCAGCCACAGCTGCAGGCTTAGCTGTTTTTGCGCCGCGGTTGACTGTTCTTGGCTTTGTTGGTGCAGGCATTTGCCGGCTTCAGGCGGTTACCGGCACGCGGCCGGCCGGCGCCGGTTTCGCCCTGGCGAGCTTGTGCTTGGGAACTTCCAAGTTGAACAGCCGAGCGGCATTCAAACCCAAAATGTTGCGCTTGGCCCGTTCGCTCAGGAACGGCAGGCTGGTGATTGAATTCGGCAGGTCGAAGTCCCAGTGCGGCCAGTCGGAAGCAAACAACAGCTGCGTCTCGGCCTGGATTGCATCGAACGTCGCCTCCGTGAGCTTGAGGTTCGAGCGTTCGAGCGGCTGGCTGGTGAAATACATGTCAGCGATGTATTCGCTCGGCCGGCGCTTGAGCAGCGGCGCCTCGGACGATCGCATCATGTATTCGGAATCGAGCCGCTGCATCAGGAACGGCACCCACGCCAGTCCGCTTTCGATCCACAGCACGTTGAGCTTGGGGAAGCGCTCAGGCAGCCCGTTGATGATCCAATTGGTGAGATGAATGAGATTGTAATATACGAACGAGATTGAGTGCATGGAGATAAACCGGTTGCACTGCTGCATCGACTGATCGCCCCAGTGGAATCCGGAATGGAAGGCCAGCGGTTTACCCGTCGCCTGGATCGCCGAGTAAAGCGGCATGTAGCTATCGTGATTGACAGCGCGGAAACGCGTTGACGTCACTGAATAGCCGATAACGCCCGGATCATTGGCGTACATCTCGACCGCCTTCACGCAGGCTTCGGGGTGATTGAACGGCAAATACAGCATTGCTTTGATGCGTTTGTCCTGCGGCAGGATTTCTTCCGAAAGCCATTTGTTGAAGGCGTTGCCGACCACGACCTCGGTTTCGACTTGCGGATGCATGCCCAAGACCAGCATCGGTGTTGGGAACACGACCATGTAGTCGATGCCCATCGAATCCATCGCGCGCTGTACCAAAGTTACCTGGGCGTGGGTCCGTCCGCCCGGCACGCTCTCGGCGAGCCGTTGCTGGTGCGGGATGCGCCCGAATACGTCCTGATGCAGAAAGCCGGGTGTGGCGTTGATCAGTCCGGGTGGCGAGCCGCCACGATCCTTGAATGCGCGCGCCATCTGCCGATAGACGTCGCTGTCCATGCGGTCGATGATTTCCGACCAGAACGCGGTCTCGGTGACGTGTGCATCGACGTCGACGATGAAGTAGTCGTCGCGCTTTTCCTTGGCGGCATGAGCCAGGATCTCGCGCGTGTCAGTCTGGATGGTGATTTTCGACAGCTCTCGCACGCGCGCCGCCTTTTTCCCGTTTTTGCCGCCGCCGCCATTGTGTTTCTTGCCGTTATTGCCGTTGGGTCGCGTTCGCTTGAGCATGGGTTTCCTCCACTGAAGCGAAGCGGGCGTGTAAAAGCCGTCGCTGTTGCGGCGAAACTAGCAGAACCCGAAGGCTTTGGCATCGCGGAGTCGGTCCATTGACCGGCCCTGGCGCGACAGCTACGGAAATCACGGAATTTCCGCCGTTTCGGCGGATTGGACCGCGCCGCGGACCACACCATGGTCCGCGCCATCGTCCTCGCCATGGAACGCTCATGAAGCTTCCATCCTTCGATTACGCCTGTCCGGCTACGATCACCGAAGCCGTTGCGCTTCTGGCCGCGCATGGCGGCGAGGCGAAGCCGATTGCCGGCGGCCAGAGTCTGGTACCGATGCTGGCATTTCGCCTGGCTGCACCGACGCTGCTCGTCGATTTGCGCAAGCTTTCCGAATTACGCCAAATCAAAGTTACCGATGCGGGCGTCACCCTCGGCGCCATGGTGCGCTGGCGCGATATTCTGCAGGATCCGCGATTGGGGCAGGCGCATCCGCTTCTGGTCGCCGCGGTCGAACACATCGCCCATTATCAGATCCGCAATCGCGGCACGGTCGGCGGCAGCCTGGCTCACGCCGATCCTGCCGCGGAGCTGCCCGGGATCGGGGTCATTTGCGAGGCCGATATTGTCGCGCTCGGCAGGGAAGGGCCGCGGGTGATCGCCGCCGGCGATTTCTTCCGCGGCGCGCTTATGACCGCCTTGCGCCCCGAAGAGATCATCACCGAAATCCGTTTTCCCGCATGGCCGAAACAGCGCCGTTTCGGGTTCCGCGAATTCGCCCGGCGCCGTGGCGACTTCGCCGTGGCAGCGGCGGCAGTCATGTTCGAACCGGTCGCGCAAAAATTTCAAAATGTCCGTATCGGAGCGATGGGTGTCAGTGATGCGCCAATCCGAATTGTCGCGGCCGAGCGCGCGCTTGAGGGCCGCGACATGACAGCGGCGGCTATTGCCGGGTGTGCGGCCGCGGCGTCAGCCGCAGTTGCTCCCGCCAACGACATTCACGCCAGCGGCGCCTACCGAAAAACATTGATCGGCGTGATGGTCGAGCGCGCATTGCGCGACGCCATGAACCGGACCATTGTCTAGGCTCGGCTACTTTCGACGCATTTGCTTTCAGATCGCGAGCAGGGAGTATCCGCCAGGGAGACCCACCATGAGTGTTGCACGCCATCCCCGCCCCAAAGAGCTTGAGGGCGTTCCGCTCGAAGAAATCATGAAAAAATATGTTGGCCGATTTAAAGACAAGAAGCCGGATTGGGCGGCATTCGCGGATGCCAAGATCGAGGGCTATAAGCGCGCGCAGCATCGCTTCATCGGCGCCGGTGGTTCCGGCAAACACGGCGATCCGGCAGTCATCCCTGCGGGCAATTTCACGTTGTCGATCGTGTATGTCGAGCCTGGCCAGGGCAACGCGGCGCATACCCATGAAGTCGAGGAATGTTTCTTCGTGCTGCAAGGCTTTCTCGATGTGTTTGTCGAGGAGGAAAGCGGCCAGCGCGTCACGACCCGGCTCGGGCCATGGGAATGCATTTCCTGCCCGGCCGGCGTGATCCACGGCTACCAGAATGACTCGCTCGAACCGGTCTATTTCCAGGTCATGCTCGGCCGCGGCCGGCCGGACACAATGGGCTATGCCGATGATGAGCTTTACCAGCGCAAGGACGCGCACTTGAAGGCTGTATAGAAAACCGGCCGATGTAGGCTAGCCGTAAGTCGGAACGAACAGCTTCTCGACCGGAATCGGCGAGGCGGTGAGGCCCTGTTCGGCCATGTAGGCGACGAGTGCCTCGAGCGTCGGGCGGTTCGGTTCGACGCCATAGGGCCAGCAATCGCCGCCAAACAGCGTGTCAATCTCTTCAATATCGGCCGGCAGCCAAGGCAGCATGTAGCGCAGCGTGCCGGGGTAGCGCATCTTCTGCCATGCCCAGTCCCTGGCGGCGCAGAAAGCGGCGTAAAGGCTCGTCGCTACGAACGGATGCCGCTCGTATAGTTCCTTGCGGATGACGATCAAATGCATGATCGGGAAAATCCGCGTGCGTCGAAAGTAGTCATATTCGCGCGTCCGAAAATCCGGAAATAGCCGCACTACGTCGGGATGACGGCCGAGCGCGCGAGGCAGATTGGAGCCGACAATGGCGTCAATCTCGCCGGCTTCGAGGAGATCGCTCAACGATCTGCCGGTGCTATTCGGCGTGATTTTGACAGGTTTGAGCAGCGGCATCAGCGATGGATGGCCGTAACTTCCGGCCTCGTTGACGGCGCCTTGCAGCCATTCGATGCCGGACAAATCGATCCCGAGATCGTGCTGCATCAGACCGCGGACGAAGATTGCGGCGGTCTGGGTGTAAAGCGGGACGCCGATGCGCTTGCCGGCGAGCTCTTTGGCCGCGCTCACGCGGCGGCGGTTCACGACAATAAAGCCATGGCGAAAGACCCGGGACGCGAATACCGGCAGCGCCACGAAGGGCAACTTCTCCGCCGCGAAGCGGCTGATATATTCCGAGCTCGACATCTCGCAGGCATCGAATTCCAGCCGGCCGGTCATGCGATCAAAAATCTCGCGAGGATTGTCGAGAACCAGAAAATTGAGATCGATGCCGTCCGGTTTGACGTCACCGGTATAGAGCGCCAGCATCCGGTCGTAGAGACCGCAGGCGAAGGTGATCGGCAGGGCAGGCATCTCAGTTGCTCCGCGGGATTTGCGAATTTGTTTTCCTACTATTACACAGCGCCATCGGCGATGTCCGCTTGACGGCCCATATCGGTCCAATTCATTTTGGATAGAACGATGACAGATTCAGCATTGCTCGCCCGCTTCGACGGCCCCATCGTGATGATCGGCTTCGGCTCGATCGGCAAGGGCACCCTGCCGCTGATCGAGCGGCACCTTGCTTTCGACCACGAGAAATTCGTGGTCATCGCCCCGGACGATACCGATCGCGAGCTGCTTGACGTGCGCCAGATCAGGTTCCTGCATCTGGCGATCACCCGCGATAACTATCGCGACGTGCTCAAGCCGCTTCTGACCTGCGGCCCCGGCCGCGGCATGATCGTCAATCTGTCGGTCGATACGTCTTCGGTTGACCTGATGGAGTTCTGCAAGGACGTCGACGCATTCTACATCGACACCGTCGTCGAGCCCTGGCCCGGGCTTTATCTTGACGGCACGCGCTCGCTATCGGAACGGTCGAATTACGCGCTGCGTGAAGGCGTGCTTGACCTGCGGCGCCGGCGGCCCGGCGGCGTCACCGCCGTAAGCTGCTGCGGCGCCAATCCGGGCATGGTGTCCTGGATGGTCAAGCAGGCGCTGGTCGACATCGCCAAAGACCTAAAGCTCGATTTCGCCAAACCGGGGACGCGGGAGGAATGGGGCCTCCTGATGCAGCGCGCCGGCGTCAAAGGCATCCACATCGCCGAGCGCGATACGCAACGGGCGCATACGCCAAAGCCGCGCGGCAAGTTCATCAATACCTGGTCGGTGGAGGGGTTCGTTGCCGAAGGCCTGCAGCCGTCCGAGTTAGGCTGGGGCACGCATGAAAAGACTATGCCGTCCGGCGCTCACCACCATAAATTCGGCTGTGACGCGGCGATTTATCTGACGCGGCCTGGCGCCGGCACGCGAGTGCGCTCGTGGACCCCGACGGCGCAAGCCCAGCATGGTTTTCTGGTCACCCACAACGAGTCGATCTCGATCGCCGACTATTTCACGCTGCGCCAGAACGGCAAGGTGATCTACCGGCCCACCTGTCACTACGCCTATCACCCTTGCGATGATGCCATCCTGTCGCTGCACGAAATGGCCGGCGCCGGCTGGGTGCCGCAAAAGACCTGGCACATTCTCACCGAGGACGACATCGTCGACGGCATCGACGAGCTCGGCGTATTGCTCTACGGGCACGCCAAGAACGCCTACTGGTACGGTTCCCAGCTCTCGATCGAAGAAACCCGCAAGCTCGCGCCATATCAGAACGCGACCGGCCTGCAAGTCACCTCCGCGGTGCTCGCCGGCATCATCTGGATGCTGGAGAACCCCGATCGCGGGGTTGTCGAGGCTGACGAGATGGACTTCCGCCGCTGCCTTGATGTCCAGCTGCCGTATCTGGGCCCGGTGATCGGGCAGTACACGGATTGGACACCGCTATCGGATCGCAGCCGGCTATTCCCAGAGAACCTGGACCGCGACGATCCCTGGCAGTTCAGCAATGTGCTGGTGAGCTGAAAAGCCTTCGCGGTGCGGCGAGCGTTTTATTTCAGCCGACTTGCCGCTTCCTGGATCAAACTGAGATCGGAATGCGCTTTGACGTCAAAGCTCGCTTTGGCGAAGCCGAGTTCATGCGTCATGTCGACGTTCTTCTGTAGCGCATCGAGGTCCGGCATCAGATTGGGATCGCGGTAATAATCGTTTTTACTGAAAATCCAGCCGAACCGCTCGGGCGGCTGTTTGGTGAGTTGGGAAGCGATTTCGCCAGCGGCATCGTGGTTCTTGGGATCAAGATACCAGTGCAGAATGCGCAGCGAATCTTCGAGAAAGTCGACCAGCGCCGCGCGATGCGCATCGATAAACGGCTTGCGGGCGGACCACATCACAAATTGCGATCGGCCGATTGCGGCTTTCATATCGAACAGCGAGCGCGCGTTTTTCTTCAACTCGGGATCGAGCATGAACGGCAGCACTGCCGGAATGAGATCGACCTTCTTTTCGATCAGCATCGACTTCATGCCCGGGAACGGCGCCTCGATGATGGTGTAGTCGCGATTGGGCTCGAGCCCGTGCTTGCGCAGCATGGCGCGCATGGCAATGTCGACGCCGGCGCCGGCAGCGTTGATTGCCACCACCTTACCCTTGAGGTCTTCGACCTTTTTGATCGGACCATCGGCGAGCACCTGAAAATCGTTCGACACATAGCCGGCGACACCGTCCTGAAAATCGTCGCTGATGACGCGAATGTCATCCATGCCGGCGTTTTCGATTGCGATCGGCAGCGTCGAGAAAGCGAGATTGCCGATCTCAAGCTCGTTATTGGCGATCGCGGTAATCATCGGCGGCGTGCCGGCATAGCGCACCGGTTCGAACACGTAGGATTGGCCGAAATGGACGGCGAGGTCCTTTTTTTGCACCCAGACTGAGGCGAGATTGGCGAGCGGCGCCACCCAGGCGCCGCGGATTTTCAACGGCTCCGCCTGGGCGTTAAGGCTCGCGCCGCCGACGCCCAATCCCGCGCCCATGGCGAGAAGTGCAACGAGAGCTGAGGTGATTTTCCCACGCATGGTCGTCCTCCAGGATGCATTTTTATTGGCGCGTCGAACACGGATCGTGGCGCGATTGTGGGCGGAAACGCCGTTGCGAGGCAAGTCTGCAAGCACGTCGGAAAGGGGTCGCGGGAAATGCGGTAACTCGCTAGTGCTGTTCGGCGCTCTCCTGATGCCAGACCAAGAGCCGGCGGCGGATCAGCGCCATGGCTTTGATCAGCGCATAGCCTACGATTGCGATCTCGACGATACCGGCAAAAACGCCGCGTGAATCGGCAAAACGCGAAGCGCTCATCATGGCGCCGCCGAGCCCGTAGCCGCCCATTGCCATCTCCGCGATGATGGCGAGGATGAGTGCAATCGGCAAAGCAACTTGCAGCCCGGTGAGAACTTGCGGCAGGGCCGCCGGCAGCGCGACTTGCCACATCAATTCGCGTTCGTTCGCGCCCATGTTTCGTCCCGACCAGATCAGCTCCCTTTCCACGCCGGCGAGGCCCGCAAGCGTCGCCGTCACCACCGGGAAAATGGCATCGACCACGATGACGGAGATTTTCGAAACGTCGTAGACGCCGAGCCACAGGATGATGATCGGTAGGAACGCGATCTTCGGCATCGGAAATCCAACCGATATGATCGGGTCGAAGAACCAGCGCACGAGCCGGTTGCGCGCCATTGTCGCGCCGAGCCCGACGCCAACGACAGCGGCAATGGCAAAGCCAGTCAGGGCGCGAAACATGGTCGCGCCGAGATTGCGCCAGAGCTCGCCGGTGACGGCGTCGGCATAGATGCGCTGTGCGACCGCCGAAAACGGCGGCAGCATGAACGCGGTGACCTTGCCGCTGCGGGCAAACGCCTCCCAGGCGATCAGCAGCACGAGAATCGAGAACAATCCGGCGCCGCTACGGAAGACCACGTCGAGGCGCCGCGCCGCATCCCGGGAAATGCCGGCTTCGGCACTCGCAAGCGAAGCGGTATCGTCTACTCGCGCCATGCCAGCAGCCATTGGATGAAGAGTTGATAAACCCGGTCGGCGGCAAAGCCGAGAAAGGCGACGGTCAGCACCACGGCATACATGCCCTCATAGGACCCGGTCGATCCCAGAAAGCCGATCAAATAACCAAAACCCTGCTGCGATACGATCAGCTCCGAGCTCACCAACAGAATGAAGGCAAGCGCGAGCGCGGTGCGGATGCCGTTGAGCAGTTCCGGCAGTGCGCTCGGTATGACCACGTCCCACATCATACGGAGCCGATTCGCCCCCATGCTGCGGGCCGACCAAACCAGCGCATGATCGCTGCCGCGCGCGCCGTTATAGGCGCCGATCGTGACCGGAATCATGCAGCCGAGAAAGATGAGCAGGATCTTCGAGCCATCGCCGAAGCCGAGCCACAGCACGGTGACCGGAATGAGCGCCGACTTGGGCAGCGGATAAAACAGTTCCACTAGCGGATTGACGAAAATATCGAGCAGCCGCCAGCGCGCCATGAGGAGGCCTAGTCCGCCGCCGCCAAGAATAGCGAGGAGAAGCCCGACCGATCCGCGATAGAGCGAAACCTTGCCGTTATCGATGAGTTCGCCGCCTCGGATCAGATCGATCCAGGCCGCCGCCACCTTGCTTAAGGGCGGCAGCGCCGACGTGTCGACGAGGTTGAGCCGCGCGCCCGCTTCCCAGACCAGCGCCAGGAGGAGGAGCGGCAGATAGCGGAGGCCTGCTCGCATGACGGCTTGCATGATGCATCTTTCTCGTTGCGCGTTCGCCCGTCCGCTGCGCTCAGGCGCTCGGCTTTTTTGCTTCGGCCTTGATCGCTTCCTCGCGCACTAGGTTCCAAATTTCGTCGACCTTTTCCACAAATTCTTTGCTGCGAGTGACGCCCGGATCGCGACGGTCGATTTTGTTTTCGATCACCGCCTTGATGCGGCCGGGCCGCGCCGACATCACCGCGATGCGTTGCGCTAGATACACCGCTTCCTGCACGTCATGGGTTACGAAGATCACGGTCTTTGGCGTGCGATTCCAGATGTCGAGGAGTTCGGTTTGCATCAGCGCGCGGGTCTGCGCATCGAGCGCGCCGAACGGCTCATCCATCAGAAGAATGTCCGGATCGAAGGCCAGCGTGCGCGCGATCGCGGTACGCTGTTTCATGCCGCCGGACAGTTGCGACGGATAGCTGTCCTCAAATCCGCTCAGGCCGACCAAATCGATAAAGGCTTGCGCCCGCCGTTCGCGCTCATTGCGCGGCATACGCTGCCGTTCGAGGCCGTAGAGAATATTGGCGCGCACCGTTTTCCACGGGAACAGCGCAAAATGCTGAAACACGATGCCGCGGTCCGGCCCGGGCGCTGCGACGGCTTGGCCTTTCACCGCGATGCGGCCGGCTTCGATCGGCAGAAAACCGCCGACGAGATAGAGCAGGGTGGATTTGCCGCAGCCGGAGGGGCCGAGCAGCGCCAGGAATTCGCGCGGCCGTACCTCGAGCGAAACGTCGGCCAGCGCCAGCACGGGCCGGCCGCGCGGCGGCCGATAGGTGTGGTTGACGCGCTCGATGACGATCTGGCTTTGCCCGTCCATTCCTGTGCCGTTCAGGTCTGCCGCCTGGGCCGATCCGGCGCTTGGCGCCCCGCAGGCGGGCACCCTAGCCGGAGCCATAGCGGACACAAGTCGCCAACGCCCGCTTGCGTTTGCTGCGGTTCGCCAAAAGCCGCTATATCTGATGCAAAGGCAATAGCTGCCGTAAAGACACGTCCCGGTCGCCCATCGCGGTCACTCATGGAACGCTCGTTCGCCAAAGAAGTCGAAGCGCTGCGGCTTGGCGCGGGCGAAAGCTTTCGCGGCGAAGGCATCCTCGCCGTCACCAAGGCGCTGCTGCAATCCGGCGTGAGCTATGTCGGCGGCTATCAGGGCGCGCCGGTGTCGCATCTCTTGGACGTCATGGTCGAAGCCAAGGACTTGCTCGCCGAGCTTGGCGTTCACGTCGAGACCTGTACCAACGAGGCCGCCGCCGCGGCCATGCTCGGCGCCTCGATCAATTATCCGCTGCGCGGCGCGGTGACCTGGAAATCGATTGTCGGCACCAATGTCGCAGCCGACGCTTTGTCGAACCTCGCTTCTCCGGGCGTCATCGGCGGCGCCTTGATCGTACTCGGCGAGGATTACGGCGAAGGCGCGAGCGTGATCCAGGAACGCTCCTACGCCTATGCAATGAAATCCTCGATCTGGCTCATCGACCCTCGGCCCGATCTGCCGACCATCGTGCACATGGTGGAAAAAGGCTTTGAGCTGTCGGAGGCGAGCCACGCGCCGGTCATGCTCGACCTGCGCGTGCGCGCCTGTCATCTTACCGGCGAGTTTATCGCCAAAGACAACAAACCCGGGCTCTACAACGCGCAGCACCGGCTCGCGGGGACCGGTCCGCTTCGAGTACGGCCGGCTTGCGCATCCGCCGGCGACGTTCGTTCAGGAACGGCTGAAAATTGAAGAGCGCCTGCCGGCGGCGCAGAAATTCATTGGCGAGCAAAAGCTCAATGAGCTGATCGCCGGCGAGATTGGCGAAATCGGCATCATCGTTCT
>JBKPIZ010000388.1:0-3285 GCA_046730495.1 Pseudomonadota bacterium | reverse complement strand
AGCTTCTCGATCCGTTCCGCTTCGTCGAATCGCTCGTCGATGCGAAATCTGATCTCAGGTGCAAATTTGAGGTTAACGCGCCGGGCGATCTCGCCGCGGACGTATCGGCTGTTGCGGTCAAGCGCGCCGAGCACTTCCTTTTCGTCCCGTCCGCCAAGCGGCATGACATAAATCGTCGCCAATCGCAGGTCTGCGGTCACCCGCACTTCGGGAACCGTAATCATGTGATGCTCAATCACCGGATCATGAACCTCGCCGCGCGCGAGTATGTCGGCCATTTCATGGCGGATCAATTCGGCAACACGCAGCTGCCGCTGCGAAGCCCCAGCCGTTTGACTGCGATGCTGACGGCGGCTCATGGGTTAAATCCGGATACCTTTATGACGGCCATATTTGCTGGGGCCATCGACGTCTTGGCGCTTGGAAAGTCTCGGCGCCTTGGAAATTTGAGGTGGAATGGCCGGCACAAAAACCAGGCAGGACGGCTGTCACAGCGTCCGCTGTATCGTCTCCACGCGGTAACACTCGATAATGTCGCCGACTCTCATGTCTTGATAATTCTCGAATGCCATGCCGCATTCCTGCCCGGCCACGACCTCGCGCGCATCGTCCTTGAATCGCTTGAGCTGCGACAGCTTGCCTTGATGCACGACGACGCTGTCGCGGATCAGCCGAACGTTGGCGCCGCGCTCCACAGTGCCGTCGGTGACGCGGCAGCCGGCAACATTGCCGACTTTCGACACCTTGAAAATTTCGAGAATGACCGCATTGCCGAGCATGGTTTCGCGCAGCGTCGGCGCGAGCAGTCCCGACATCGCTTTCTTTACGTCGTCGACGAGATTGTAAATGATGTCGTAGTAGCGGATTTCGATGCCGGCGCGCTCGGCAGATTCCCGCGCTTCTTTGTGGGCGCGGACGTTAAAGCCGATAACGGCTGCGTTCGACGCTTCTGCCAGCGTAACATCGGATTCGGTGATGCCGCCGACTCCGGCAAAGATGACGCGGGCGGCCACTTCGTTGGTCGACAGCTTTTCCAGGGCGCCCACGATCGCCTCGATCGAACCCTGCACGTCGGCCTTGACCACCAGCGGGAATTCCTTGCGGCCGGCGGTCTTGAGCTGGTCCATCATCTGCTCAAGCGAACCGCGCATGCCGGTTTGCCGGGCAGCCATCTTTTCGCGCTTCTGGCGCGCGCGATAATCGGTGATCTCGCGCGCCCGCGCTTCGGTGTCGACAACAGCGAGCCGGTCGCCCGCTTCCGGCGTGCCGTTGAAGCCGAGCACCTCGACCGGCATCGACGGCCCGGCGGCGACCACCGAGTGCCCAGTATCGGAGGGTAAGGCGCGCACGCGGCCCCACTCGCTGCCGGCCACGACGATGTCGCCGGGCTTGAGTGTGCCACGCTGCACGAGAACGGTGGCGACCGGACCGCGGCCGCGATCGAGACGGGCCTCGATCACCGTGCCTTCGGCCGCCCGGTTTGGATTGGCTTTGAGTTCCAGCACTTCGGCTTGCAGAGCGATGGTGTCGAGGAGCTTGTCGAGATTGGTTTTCTGCTTGGCGGAGACTTCAAGCTCGAGCACATCGCCGCCGAGCGATTCCACCTGAATCTCATGCTGCAGCAATTCAGTGCGCACGCGCTCGGGCTTGGCGTCCGGCTTATCGATTTTGTTGATCGCGACGATGATCGGCACTTTGGCCGCCTTGGCGTGATGAATCGCTTCAACCGTCTGCGGCATCACGCCGTCATCGGCCGCCACCACCAGCACGACGATATCGGTCACTTTGGCGCCGCGGGCGCGCATCGCGGTAAAGGCGGCGTGGCCGGGCGTGTCGATGAAAGTGATTCTGCCGCCGGACGGGGAGGTGACCTGATAAGCGCCGATATGCTGGGTAATCCCGCCGGCTTCCGCGGCGGCAACTTCGGTCGAGCGGATCGCATCGAGCAGCGACGTCTTGCCGTGATCGACGTGGCCCATGATGGTTACCACCGGCGCGCGCGGCTGTAGGCTTTCCGGCGTATCCGAAGTGTCGAACATGCCTTCTTCGACATCGGCCTCGGCAACGCGCCGCACCGTGTGACCGAGTTCCTCAGCGATCAGTTGCGCCGTGTCGGCATCGATCGTGTCGGTGATGTTCGCCATATGGCCTTGCTGCATGAGGATGCGCACGACATCGACTGACCGCTCGGCCATGCGGTTGGCGAGCTCCTGGATCGTGATCGTCTCGGGGATCGTCACTTCGCGCGCAATTTTTTCCTTGGGCTCCGTGTCGCGATGGCCGGTCTTGCGCAGAACGCGGCGCCGGAACGCGGCCTCGGATCGCTCGCGCTCCTCACCGGCGGAAAAAGCGTTGACGACGGTCAGTCGGCCGCGCCGTTTTTCGGCGCCGCCGCGCGCCGGCTTGGGCGCCGCGGCGGGCCGAGCGGCTGCGCCGCGTCTGGCCGTGCGCGGGGCCTCGTCATCGTCGGCCTCCAGCGCCGGACGCGCACCGGGCTTTGCCGTCAGAGCATCGGTGCCAAACCGTTTTTTGGCGACTTCGTCGGCTTTGCGCCGGGTTTCTTCGTCGTGCTTGCGGCGGTCTTCTTCTTCACGCTTGCGGGTATCGGCAGCGGCGCGCTCGGCGCGCTCGGTTTCTTCGCGCGTGCGCCGGGCCCGGGCCTCTTCCTCGGCGCGCTCGCGCTCTTCATTTTCGCGTAAACGCGCGTCCGCGAGCGCATGAGCGCGCGCGTTGCGTTCGTCCTCGGTCAACGTGCGCAGCACCACGCCAGACGCTTTCGGCGATAATGCCGGAGCCGCGGTCGGCGCCGAGGCAGGCGCAGCGGCAGCCTTGACTGGCGCCCCAGCGCGTTTGGGCGCGGCGCCGCGATCGGCAGCCGGCGCCTCAGGCTTGGTCTCGCCTGGTCCGGAGATGCGGCGTTTAACCTTCTCGACCACAACAGCTTTGCTGCGGCCGTGACTGAAACTCTGGCGCACCACGCCCTGCTCAACGCTGCCGCGCTTTAACGTCAGCGTCTTGGTCGGGGTCACGCTCAGCTTTTCGCCGCTATTTTTGGTCTCACTCATTCCGATCCAGTTCCGTCCACCTTAGCCTCGAACATTAACCTTGCTCGGGCTGGCCTCATCAAGTTCCGCAGCTTCGCCCGGCTCGGCGTTCCGAAATCGTTCCAAACGCCGCAAACGCGCCATAAACGTTTCGCCTGCCCGGCCGGCAAGCAGGGCTGCATGTACCACATTTGGGCGGCCCAGTGCCAAATCCAATTGGCTGGTCGTCAATATTCGGACA
>JBKPIZ010000387.1:0-4061 GCA_046730495.1 Pseudomonadota bacterium | reverse complement strand
AAAAAGCCGACCAAGATCATCTGGCGCATGGGTTATCCTCCCCACTCAACCTTGCGCGCGGGAAGGATAACAACAAAACGCGATAGCGGATGATGGGCGAGCAAGCGATTTAGCTACGCCTGCGGCTGTGGCTCCATCGGGCCGGTTTCCGGGCGCGGCCGATTGCGGCCGGCGGTCGGCACGGTCGAGGCACGCGGCGTTGCCGGCGGCTCGATTACCGATTCGCGGTTCGGCCGCCTGCCCAACAGCAGATCCTTGATTTCGTCGCCGGTGAGCGTTTCGAATTCGAGAAGGCCCTTGGCGAGCGTCTCAAGATCGGCGCGCTTTGCGGTCAGAATGGCGCGCGCCTCGTCATAGCCGGCTTCCACCAGTCGGCGGATTTCGGCGTCGATCTTTTTCGCCGTCTCCTCCGAAATATTCTGCTGGCGGGCGACCGAATAACCCAAGAACACTTCTTCCTGGTTCTCGCCAGAGGCGACGGTGCCGAGTTCGTCGGACAAGCCCCAGCGCGTCACCATCATGCGCGCAAGCTTGGTTGCCTGTTCGATATCGGATGCGGCGCCGGAAGTGACCCGCTCGCGGCCGAACACCAGTTCCTCGGCAACCCGGCCGCCCATCATGATCGCAAGCCGCGACGTCATTTGTTCGCGGCTCATCGAAAGCTTGTCGCGTTCGGGCAGTTGCATGACCATGCCGAGCGCGCGGCCGCGCGGGATGATGGTGGCCTTGTGCACCGGATCGGTGGCTTTGACGTTGATGGCCACGATTGCGTGCCCGCCCTCGTGATAAGCGGTGAGCAGCTTTTCCTCTTCGGTCATGACGAGCGATTTGCGTTCCGCGCCCATCATCACCTTGTCCTTGGCGTCCTCGAACTCGACCTGCGTCACCATGCGCTTGTTGCGCCGCGCCGCCATCAGCGCGGCCTCGTTGACGAGATTCATCAGATCGGCGCCGGAAAATCCGGGCGTGCCGCGCGCGATGGTCTTGAGATTGACATCCGGCGCCAGCGGCACCTTGCGCACGTGAACTTTGAGGATCTGTTCGCGGCCGACAACGTCGGGATTCGGCACCACGACCTGGCGGTCGAAGCGGCCCGGGCGCAACAGCGCCGGATCGAGCACGTCGGGCCGGTTGGTCGCGGCAATCAGGATGATGCCCTCATTGGCCTCGAACCCATCCATCTCGACGAGGAGCTGGTTGAGTGTCTGCTCGCGTTCGTCATTGCCGCCGCCGAGACCGGCGCCGCGATGCCGTCCGACCGCGTCGATCTCGTCGATGAAGATGATACACGGCGCATTCTTCTTGGCCTGCTCGAACATGTCGCGGACACGGCTGGCGCCGACGCCGACGAACATTTCGACGAAATCCGAGCCAGAAATGGTGAAGAACGGCACATTGGCTTCGCCGGCGATGGCGCGCGCCAAGAGCGTCTTGCCGGTGCCGGGCGGGCCGACCAAGAGCACGCCGCGCGGGATGCGGCCGCCGAGCCGCTGGAATTTCGCGGGATCGCGCAGGAATTCGACGATCTCTTGCAGATCGAGCTTGGCCTCGTCGACGCCGGCGACGTCCTCGAAGGTGACGCGGCCATGCGCCTCGGTGAGCAACTTGGCGCGGCTCTTGCCGAAACCGAGCGCCTTGCCGCCGGCGCCTTGCATCTGGCGCGACAGGAAAATCCACACGCCAATCAGCGCGACAAACGGCAGCCATGAAATCAAGAGCGACACGAACCACGGCACGTTGTCCGATTGCGGCCGCGCGGTGATCTGCACACCTTTATTGTACAGCCGCTGAATGAGCGACGGATCGCTCGGCGCATAGGTCTGGAAGCTACGGCCGTCGGTATAGGTGCCGTGGATGTCGGGGCCCTGGATGAGCACGTCGCGCACCCGGCCCTGATCGACGTCGCTTAAGAGTTGCGAGAAGGAAATGTCCTGCGATGTCGTGCGCTGGCCAGGATTCTGAAACAGCGTGAACAGGGCAAGAAGCAGCAGGACAATGATCACCCACAGGGCGAAATTGCGCAGATTGGCATTCATCTCTTGTCCTTGGTCTCCGGCTCAACCGGAGTCCCGCGGGCCATCCGTGCCCGCGAATCGTGGCGGCTTCGCGTCCCCAGTATCAGGCAATGTAGGGGTCAGCCCCCGGCCTGCCAAGGGAAGCAGCCCTAGCGAAGCCCATTATTACGCTGCTTCGTAAAGCTCCTCTTGCGGTGTTTCGGCATGGCTGAGCGGCTACCGGAGCCGCCCCGCCGCGCCGAGACCCGTCGCGCTGGGGCGCGTTCGACCACGATCCAGTCGCTGTCGAGCGTGACGAGCGTGCCGGCGAGCGTTCGGCGCAGCCGCCTAGGACTCTGACGCATGGCGGCGTAGAGGGATTCGAGCTTGGCGAGCTCGACCGGCCCCTCATTTCCAGTCCAGGCAACAGCGCTGCCAAGGAGTCGCAGCGCCACTTCGGCCGGCAAGTTTGCGAATCGGGCGGTGTCGAACCTGACCGGACCGCGCTCCGGCCACGGCTCGGGGGCGAGCGCATCGCGCGCAGCAGCGACGGCGAATTCAATCGTGGCTTCGGCACGCCGCATCCGCGCTGCAAATCGCGACAGCCCGTACGCGCTCAATCCTTCGCGCGCCAAATCCGGCATCAAGGCGCGCAATCGCGCGCGGGTAAAGCGCGGATCGCGGTTACTCGGATCATCGCTGTAGGCGACGCCCGCAGCGCGCAAGGTCGCCACAAGCCGCGCCTTGGGGATATGCAGGAGCGGCCGCAGCAGAAAGCCCATCCGGTTCGCCCCGATCGGCAGCGGCGAGGCTTGCGCCATGCCGGCCAATCCCATGAGGCCGCTGCCGCGCGCCAGCCGGAACAGCACCGTTTCCGCCTGATCGTCGAGCGTGTGCGCGGTCAAGATATGGGCGTAGCCGGCGCTGGCGGCGGTTTCTGCCAGGAGCTTGTAGCGAGCGATGCGCGCCGCTTCCTGCAATCCGGTTTTCGGCTTTTTGCCGCGCCAGCGCAGCGTGCGGTGCGCGACGCCGAGCCGCCGGGCAACACGCTTCACCGCGGCCGCTTCGCGGGCAGCTTCCGCACGCAACCCGTGATCGATTGTGACGGCGACGAGTTTCGGCGCGCGCTTGAGCCGTTTTGCCCAGCGCGCTGCGAGCACGAGTAGCGCGGTTGAATCAGGGCCGCCGGACACGGCCAGAATGAGGCCGCGCGAATTTTCCAGGCCGAAGAATAACGCGTTCGCTTCTTCGTCGCGAAGAGCTTGATCAGCAGTGCGTGCGCTTCTGTTCACGGTCGACGCTCTGCTTCACGCTGAGCGGAGCGCGCGGATATTTCCGCAGCACCTCGCCGAGCGAGGCGCATGCCGCTTCCTTTTCGCCCAAGGCCGCAAGCGATTGCCCCAGCCGCAACAGCGCGTCCGGAGCGCGCGCGGTGTTTTCGTATTTGGTTGAAACGGTCAGAAACGATTCCGCCGCGTCGCGATATTGCTTGTCCTGAAACAGGCTCTCACCCAGCCAATATTGCGCTTCGGGCGCAAGCCGGTCGCTCGGATATTTGTGCAAGAAATCGCGGAAGGTCTGTTCGGCAAGCGCAAAATCTTTGTGCAGAACATAGCCATAGGCCAAGTCGTACTCGTCCTTCGGCGTATTGCTCGGCGGCAGCGCGGCTTGCATGGCGCCGGTGTTGGCGCCGGTGGCGCTCGGATTGGTCGGCGGCGGCAAGTCTCCGCCTACCGACGCGGCGGCGCTTACCGGCGGCGAGGCCGAAGGGCTCGAAAGATCGAGCGGCGCGCCGGCCCCGCGCGGCGTCGCAGCGGTAGCCACCGGCGGCGGCTCGTTGGCGTCGGTGCTGGCGCCGAGCGGCCGCGGTGCGCCGGGCGCAGTCGGATTGCGATCCGGGTCGAACGCGTCGCCGCGACGTGTCGCCGACAAATTCGCGTCGCTCGAAGGGGACGGCGCCGATGCCGGCGCCGATGCGCCCGCGCCCGGGATCTGCGTGGCCGGCGGCGGATATGCTGCCGGCGGATAGGGGGCAGTTGCCGGCGGATATTGTTGCGAGGAGTAGCG
>JBKPIZ010000386.1:0-2369 GCA_046730495.1 Pseudomonadota bacterium | reverse complement strand
ACATAGCGCGGCGCCGGCTGTACGGGCGCAAAAATGTGTGAAAATCCACATAAAAACGCCCTTCCTATCGCTACTTCTCGTGTTTTGCGACAGAAACTAGCTACTTCCCGGCGCAAAAATACGAGTCGAACTCTCCGGAGTCCGGTAGCTGAGGGCTGGTGGAACTGCAAGAACGCACGGTTCTTGCCCCCCGTCCGGGGTTCCTCGCCGGCACAGCAGTATAGCATCGGCAAATTTTGTGGCACCGCCGCTTGACATGTTGCTGCGAATCAGTCTCATCTATAAGAATGAGACGAGAAGGACTGATCGCGGCGCGCGACAAACTCCTCGCGCGGCTGCCGGTGACCGGCGAGATGCTGCGCGGCTCGTTGCTCAAGCGGACCATCCGCAATCATGCCAAGGGCTGCGCCAAATGCGCGAGCGGCGAAGGCCACCAGCTCTGGGTGCTCACCGTGAGCTATCGCGGGGGGCGCACACGGCAGGTCAGCCTGCACAGCGCCATGGTTCCTGCCGTGCGCCGTTGGTTGGGCAATTACCAGCGGCTGAAACAGGCCATCGAGGCCATCTGTGAACTCAACCATGACCTGCTGCGTCCGAATGCGGCGGAGTCCGGGAGGAAGCAGCGTGATTGAGATGCGGCGCGCGCAGCTCAGTTTTGGCGATGGCCTGATCGCGGCCGAGATCGAAGATCTGCAGGAAGGCTGGATGCGATACAGCGATCAGGTGCTCAGTGACGAGGAGATCATCGCAGCCGTCTACGAAGCCTTGGCCAAACGCCATCCCAAGAGCCGCAGCCGGGGTCGGCTCGGCACGCCGGCCGAGATCGTGTTGCGCTTGCTGGTTCTCAAGCACGTGCGCAACTGGAGCTATGCGGTGCTGGAGCGCGAAGTCCGCGCCAATCTCGTCTACCGCGCCTTCACCCGCGTCGGCGCCGGCAAGGCGCCCGATGCCAAGACCATGGGCCGCTGGGGCGTGGCGCTCGGGCCGGAAGTCATCGAGCAGGTCCATCGCCGCATGGTGAAGATCGCGCAAGAAAAGCGGGTGATTGCCGGGCGGCGCATGCGTCTCGACACCACGGTGGTCGAAACCAATATCCATTATCCGACCGACAGCACGCTGTTGGGAGACGGGGTGCGCGTGCTGACCCGGACCATGCAGAACATCGCGGCGATCGCCGGGGCAGTCGGAGCCAGGCTGCGCAAGCGCACCCGCAGCGTGAAATTGCGCGTTCGGGAGATCGCCATGACGGCGCGGGCCAAAGTACCGAATCGAGACAAGCTCGCGAACGCGTACCGGAAACTGCTCGATGCGACCAGCCGGGTGGTGGGACAGGCCTCGCGGTTCTCCGAGGAGATCGCCGACGGGGTGAAGCGGGCCGCGAGTGTTCGAGGCCAGGTGCTGCTCGAAGGCTTGCGCCAGACGCTCGACACCATGGTGCCGCGTGTCCGACAGGTGATGCGTCAGACCAGAGCTCGCGTCTTCGGTGGCAACACTCGCGTCCCTGGCAAAATTTTCAGCCTGTTCGAGCCGAGCACGGAGGTCATTCGCAAGGGCAAGGCGAGCAAGCCCAACGAGTTCGGCAAGATGATCAAAATCCAGGAGGCAGAAAACCAGATCGTGATCGATTGCGCAGTGTACGACCGACGTCCCTGGGATGCCGAGTTGCTGATTCCCGCGATCGAAATCCATGAGGCCAGACTCGGACGCACGCCCTACCTGGTCGCTGCCGACGCCGCCTTCTACTCGGCCACAAACGAGGCAGCAGCCAAAGCCAAAGGCGTCAAGCGCGTCTGCGTTCCCAATCGTGCCACCAAGAATGCCGCGCGCAAGCGCGAGCAGAAGAAACGCTGGTTCCGCAACGGCCAGAAATGGCGGACCGGATGCGAAGGACGCATCAGCGTCGCCAAACGGCGACACGGTCTCAACCGCTGCCGATACAAAGGCGAGAGCGGAATGAGGCGCTGGGTCGGCCTCGGGGTGGTCGCCGATAACGTCATCAATATCGGCCGCAGCATCGCCAAACAGACCAAACTGGAGTAGAGGGCCCTACCCACCCAATCCGCTCGCATCCGACCCGCCGGTACGCACCCGGCGGGTTCTCGTGCTATCCGGTATCCCGGCGGTCGTGCCGGGAACACGCTTTTTGCGCCGGAAAGTAGCTAGCCCTGCTTGTCGAGCGCCACTTGGCGTAAATGTGTCAAGTTTTCTGCGGCAAGCTGGGCGCGCATATTCCGGCCTATTCGCCGGAAGCGCGCGGTCGCTCCGAGCGGATGTTCGGCACGCTGCAGGATCGACTGCCGAAGGAGCTGAAGCTGGCGGGGATCGACGACATCGAAACGGCAACCGCTTCATCCGCGACGTGTATGTTC
>JBKPIZ010000385.1:0-1956 GCA_046730495.1 Pseudomonadota bacterium | reverse complement strand
CGGTATCCGACAGAAACAGCGCGCGCGGGTTTACCGCCAATCGTCCTCCGCCTCGCGCTTCACCGCTGGCGATGTCCGCTTTGGGTCAAAAGCGGACATCACGAGACGTTTAATCCATGTCCGCTTTACCCCCAAAAGCGGACATTGTGGAATTCGACCCGCAGCCTTGCGAGAAAGGGGGAGGGTAGGCTTGCAACAAGGATTTGATTGCAATTCCAGCGGTAAGCCAAGAAGAGGCTATGGACGGCACTGGAGAAAGTTGGTTTGCAGTATCACTCCCTCCGCCAGTTTTTCTAGAGTTGATTTCTCTGCAACCCAGCAGCTTGGCCGCAGGCATTTGCGTTTTTTGGTTGACCTCAGCACTGGTCCACCAGCGCCACCAATGCGACAAAGATCCGTAAGAAGAAGTGTTGCTGATGCGCGCTGCCGCTAGCCTGCTCGCTGTCCTCATCCTTGCTGCCGCAGGTTCTGCGGTCGCCCAGGAAAAGCACTTGATTGACCCGACGCCCCCCGGCTCGCTCAATCCCGAGCCTCTGCCGCCGCTGCAAAATCCGGACGCGCCGTCGACGCCGGCCAAGGAACTGTTCGCACGCAAATCGACGCCGTTTCCCGGGCCGCCGCGCTCAATCGGCGGCTATTTCGACGGCTGCCTCGCCGGCGCTGTGCCGCTGCCGATCACTGGACCTACTTGGCAAGTCATGCGGCTGTCGCGTAACCGCAACTGGGGCAATCCGCAACTCGTCCGCTTCATCGAACGGTTTGCCGAGAACGCGAAAAAGGTTGGCTGGAACGGTCTTCTGGTTGGCGACATGTCGCAGCCGCGCGGCGGACCGATGCTATCCGATCACAGAAGTCATCAAATCGGCCTCGACGTCGATATTTGGTTTATGCCGATGCCAGACCATGTGCAAAGTCGCGAGGAGCGCGAGTTCGGCTCGGCCACCGATGTGGTAGCACCCGATATGCTCGACGTCGATCGGGAAGTGTGGACCCACAGTCTTACCGAGCTCATCCGCACCGCTGCGCAGGATCCGGCTGTCACCCGCATCTTAGTCAACGCCGCGATCAAGAAGGAGCTGTGCCGCGAGGCCGGAACTGATCGCGTTTGGCTTTTCAAGGTGCGTCCCTGGTATGGTCACGCCGAGCACTTTCATATCCAAATCACCTGTCCAGCAGGCAGTGCGGAATGCAATCCGCAGCCCCCTCCGCGCCCCAAAGACGGCTGCGGTGATGAGCTCGACTTTTGGTTCAAGGAATCGACGTTGCATCCGCCGCCGCGCAAACCGAAACCGGCGCTGACGCTGGCCGGTTTACCCCCCGCATGCAAGCAGATCGTTAAAGCGCCGTGATTGTGGGAGGGCAGAAGTAATGTCCGCTTTATCCCGAAAGCGGATATCAGCTGGACGCTGGGCAATGTCCGTTAAGTGCCAAAAGCAGAAGTCGGCCACTTATTCGGCCGCCGGGCTTCGCCCTTGGCCTTGTTCGGTGGCGTTCAAAAATTCACGCCTAGCGTCGGCAATACACGCTGCACAATTGCAGCAATGCAAATTAGGGCCACCAGAATTTTAAGCAAATTTCCGAGCCGTGCATCGCGTACAAAGCGATCGATCAGATAAAATGCGATTGCGCCGACGACGACGATGATCAGTACGTTTATGAGCAAGAGAAGCATAAGTCACTCCCATTCGTTCCCCAACACTGTGTAGATGCCTGACGCCGGAACTTGTTCGACCCTATCACAAATTACTGGGCAGCATCGTTGAGGCAGTGCGCGATCAACAGAACTTTGCTGATTGGCACACGCGCAACTGTGAATGGTAGCGGCTGTTGCGTCGCCTTATTGCTTTCAACGCCTTCAAAAATAATCCGTAGACCGCGATTCGGTCAACGACTGTGTCGGTGATGGTCCGCTTTGTGTCAAAAGCGGACTCGCGCAGTGCACTATCCACCCCAATA
>JBKPIZ010000384.1:0-21440 GCA_046730495.1 Pseudomonadota bacterium | reverse complement strand
GTCCCGCACCGATCGCCAGTTTCGTAGTTTCTGGAGATTGGGGGCGGCCGCCTTAATGATGTCGATGTGCGTTTTGATCACGTCCGACGCCGGCAGCGGTCGTGGCGCCGGCGGCTTATAAACGAGTTTCTTGAGCGGCTGCAGCGCCCACTCGATCTCTTCAATGATGTAGTCGATGTCAGGCGCCGTTGCGCGCATATTCCACCACCTTGCCGGATTTGGCCGGCCGGGCGAGGAAATTCGCCCATTGCTGCATGATCGCAATTCGTTTGCGCAGCGCGTCGCCCCGCGCATAGGCGCGTTCCACCTGATCGCCGACCTTGTGGCCGAGCACCAGCTCGCAAAGTTCCCAAGGAAAATTCGTCCGCTCCTGGGCCCAGGTCCGAAACGACGCGCGGAAGCCGTGAGTCGTCGCCGCACCCCCGCGGCCCATGCGCTTAAGCACCGCAAGCAGGGCATTGCGGTGGAGCCCGCCGCCGGTCACGTCATTCGGAAACAGAAATTCACTGGCACCAACGGCGCCGCCGATGTCGCCGGCGATCTTCCTTGCCTTGTCAATTACGGCTAGGGCAGCGTTCGACAGCGGCACGCGATGCCGCGCGCCCGTCTTGCTAAAGTGCTGAATGTCCCATCTGGATTCGCGGAAATTGATGTCGGTGTATTTGACATTGAGCACGTCCGAGACGCGCACACAGGTGAGGATCGCGAATTCGAGCGCAAGCGCTGCCATCCCTTGGCGCTCACGCAGCTCAATCATGAATTGCGGCATCTCGCCATGCGGAACGGATGCCTGATGCTTGACCGCGCGCACCTTGCCGGGCGCCGCGAGCGATGTCGCCAGATGACCACGCCAGCGCGCCGGATTCGGCTTGTCGTGGCCCTGCCCGTCTTTGCGGTAACCGGCGACGGTTGCCCAACCGAGAATGTTTTCGATACGGCCGCGGACCCGCTTCGCCGTATCCGGCTTAGTGGTCCATATCGGCGTCAGCACCTTCAGCACATGCGGCGTGTCGATGTCGGCGACCGACATCTTGCCGATCACCGGCGAAGCGTAGGTCTTCAGGCTAGCTGGCCATTGCGCCGCGTGCGTCGGATTCTTCCAACCGCTGCGGTGCTGCGCGATGTAGGTCTCGGCCGCCTTGTCGAAGGTCATGACCGTGGTACTGGCCGCGAGATTGCGGGCGATCTCGGCGTCGCGTTCCCGGATTGGATCCTTGCCCTCGGCGAGAATCAGGCGTTTCTTCCGTGCACGCTCGCGCGCTTCCGCGAGGCCGACGTCGTTAAGCGAGCCGAGCCCCATATCGCGCTTCTTGTCGTGCTGGCGGCGCTGATAGCGGAAGATCCACGAGCGGCGGACATTGCCGTCATCGCCGAGCGTGACTTGCAGATAGAGACCACCACCATCGCAGAGCAGTAAAGAATCGCGCGGCTTGCCTTTGTTGAGCCCGCGGGTTATCCGGCCCTTCGGCACCGCCGTGCGCGCTCTGCGCTCGCTCAGCCTCGCCAGTTCACGAGCCATGTTTTCTCCTTGATTCCTTCGGCATACTGGTGCTGCCCCACGCCGTACCCATATTGGTGCGCCGACAGTAGCACCCGTCGGCACCCGTGCACAACTTTTCGATTTGCAGGAACGCTTATTTAGTGGGAGTTTTCAACCGTCCGCACCCGTGGACAAACACACGCCGACCGGCCATGAGGGGATGCATGCGGCTATGGCAGCACATCGCGCGACAACGATGGGCTAAAGCGGCGATCGGAATCACCGCCGCCGAATATCTGCGGCTCGTCGGAGTGACGACGCGCTTCACGCTCGAGCCGGAAGATATTTACGAGCGCGGTGAAGCCGACATGCCGATCATCCTGGCGTTTTGGCACGGTCAGCATCTGCTCGCCCCGGTCGCGCGGAAAGGGCAACACCGGGTCAATATGCTTGTATCGCGGCATCGCGACGGCGAGATCAACGCGATCGCGGCGGCGCGGCTCGGCGTCGGCACCATTCGCGGCTCGGGAAACCACAGCGGCGGCTTCGTTCACAAAGCCGGCGTCGCGGCCTTCCAAGCGATGCTCGACTCGCTCACCGACGGCCATTCCATCGCGCTGTCGGCCGACGTGCCCAAGGTGGCGCGAGTGGCCGGCTTGGGTATCATCAAGCTCGCCCAGGCCTCTGGGCGGCCGATTTATCCGAGCGCAATTGCCACCAGCCGTCGCCTCGTCCTCGACAATTGGGATCGCACCACCATTAACCTTCCGTTCGGGCGCGGCGCCGGCGTTGCCGCTGAGCCGATCTCGGTAGCGAAGGATGCGGACGACGCCGCACTCGAAGTTGCGCGGCGCCTTCTTGAAGATCGCCTCAATGCGGCGACGCGGCGCGCTTACCAGCTCGTTGACGGCGGCGGAGGAGCATAGCAGTGCCGAACGCTTTGCCGCTCGCATTACGCGCGTACCAACTCGGCTCTGCGCTCGGCACCCCGATCGCGTCGCAGCTTCTGATCAGACGGCAGAAGCGCGGCAAGGAACATCCCGAGCGATTAAGCGAACGGCTCGGCCAGGCCAGCATGCCGCGGCCGAAAGGTCCTCTGGTCTGGGTACATGGCGCCAGCGTCGGCGAGATGCTCGCGGCTGTCTCTCTGATCGAGCGCTTGCGCACGCAGGACTTCGCCGTGCTGGTGACGTCGGGAACCGTGACCTCCGCCGCGCTCGCCGAGCAGCGGCTGCCGAACGGTGTTCTGCATCAGTTCATTCCACTCGATGCACCGCGTTTCGTGCGCAGCTTCCTCGACCATTGGCGGCCGGGCCTTGCGCTCTTCGTTGAATCCGACCTGTGGCCCAACCTGATTTGCTCCTGTGCGAACCGCAAAATCCCGATGATCATCATCAATGGCCGCCTCTCCGAGCGCTCCTTCAAAAGGTGGCGGCGGGTTCCGGGCGCGATCGCGGCTCTGCTCAACCGATTTGATCTTTGTTTAGCGCAGTCGGCGAGCGATGCCGAACGCTACGCCAAACTCGGCGCGCCGCGGGTGAGCGCGACCGGCAATCTCAAGCTCGATGTCCCGGCGCTGCCCGTCGATGAAGCCGTACTTCGGCGGTTGCGAGACATCATCGGCAAACGCCCGGTCATGGTCGCTGCATCGACCCATGCGGGCGAAGAAGCGGCCGTTATCGGCGCCCACCGTCGGCTACGCGCAAAATTTCCCGCATTGCTGACCATCATCGTGCCGCGCCATCCGGCTCGCGGCGACAGCATCGCCGAGGTCGCCAAAGCCGCCGGTCTCGCAGCCGCCCTGCGGTCGCGCCGTGCCCAACCGATGCCGGATATCGGCGTCTATATCGCCGATACTCTGGGCGAGCTCGGTCTGATGTACCGGCTCGCGCCGATCGTTTTCATGGGAGGCTCGCTCGCGAGCCACGGCGGACAAAATCCGATCGAGGCGATCCGGCTTGGCAGCGCCATCATCCACGGCCCGCATGTGTGGAATTTTGCCGAGATCTACGCCGCGTTGGATAGCGCGCGCGGCGCCCAACCGGTCGCCGACGAAGAGGCTCTGGCGGCCCGGCTTGGCGCATGGTTGGGCGATCCGGCGGCGCGCCAAGCCGCCGTCGATGCCGCGACCGCGACCATCAAAAAGCTTGGCGGCGCGCTCGATCGCACCTGGGCTGCTCTCGACCCCTATCTGATTCAGCTCCGTCTCGAGGAAACCGCATGACTGCCATCGTGTCGGAGCCCACAACTTGATGAGCGAGCCCGCCTTTTGGTGGCGAGCCGGAACCGGCGGGCCGATCGCCCCGCTGGCTGCACTTTACGGCGCCGTTGCGGGATTGCGCATGCAAGCGCGAGGGCGGCAAGCCGGCCTGCCGGTTATTTGCCTGGGCAATCTCACCGTCGGCGGCGCCGGCAAAACTCCGGCGGCTCTCGCCGTGGCCCAGCTTCTCCATGCCGCCCATGAGCGTCCGTTCTTTTTAAGCCGAGGCTATGGCGGTCAATTGGCCGGCCCGGTGCGCGTCAACCCGGCGCTGCATCGGGCCGCCGATGTCGGCGACGAACCGATTCTCCTGGCGCGGCTTGCGCCCACCGTCGTCGCGCGTGATCGTGTCGCCGGAGCGGCATTCGCACGTTCCGCCGGAGCGAGTGTCATCGTGATGGATGATGGTTTTCAAAATCCGTCGCTGGCGAAGGACCTGAGCCTTGTTCTCGTCGACGGCCGCCGCGGCATCGGCAATGGCCGCGTCGTTCCGGCTGGACCGTTGCGGGCCCCTTTGGAGCTGCAGCTCTCTCGCGCACAGGCGGTGATTGTGGTCGGGGCGGCGGACGGCGCCGCACGCGTCATCGAGCGTGCACAGCGGCGCAGCATTCCACTTTTTCGCGGCAGGCTCGAACCGGATCGGGCCGTCGTCGACGCCATCGGCCGACGCAAGGTCCTGGCCTTCGCAGGCATCGCCGATCCGGAAAAATTTTTCGCAACGCTCAACTCCGCCGGCATCCAGATAGCGAACCGGGCAGGCTTTCCCGATCACCATCGCTTTAGCGCAGCCGAAGCTCTCGACCTCCTCGCCGAGGCGCGGGGCAATAATCTGATGCTGCTGACGACCGAGAAAGATCTCGCTCGGCTGGCCGGCGAGCCGGCGTTGCAACAGCTTGCGGCACATGCCAGTGCGCTACCGGTGCGGCTTGTAATCGAAGATCAGGATCGATTGCGGGAAATGATCCTAACCGCAGTCGCCAGCTATCGCGCGAGCGCTCTGCGGCGGAAGGCATGATGCGAACGGACCCCTGCGCTACCGTCCATAACGCGACCCCATTCGTTGCAAGACCGCTTCCGGCGTGGCGTAAGCCTCCTGCAAATCGACGCTCCAATAGCGAAGCTCTTCCAGCGGAATGGATACGCCCGTCACCGCGCAGCGGACGAAGGTGCCCGGCCGCACCACACGGAAATCGCCGTCAAGATATTTGACCTCGGCCTCGCCCGGCATTGGCGCGGGACGATCTGTACGATTAAGCACCGCCACCTCCGTACATGCGATTTGGGCGCTTTATTGCCCCTGCGGGCGCGTTTCGGGAAGCCAAAACATAATAACGCGGGCGCCGCAACGAAAGGCAAGGTTGCAGGCCGGCTCGACCACCAGTTTGTGATCTTGACCGCCCTGCGCGGCCGCGACGCGGCGTGATAATTTCCCCGCCGGGCGCACTTAGCACGCGAGAACTGCAAAACCATGGCTTACCGCACCTTGGCCTTTGTTTTCGTCGCCGCCCTCGCCTGCTCGCAAGCGGTTGCGGCACCGGAGCAGGTCGATATTCCGGATGACGGCGTTGTCTTGCATGCGACGCTTTATCGCCCGGACGGTCCCGGGCCGTTTCCGGCGGTGGTCGCGCTCCATGATTGCGGCGGACTGAACCAGCGACCGAACACCGAGGCACAGCTGTATTCGAAGTGGGCGGACAAGCTGGTGGCTGACGGTTTTGTCGTCGTCTTTCCAGACTCATTCGGATCGCGCGGCCTCGGCTCGCAGTGCCGCGAACATCACCGCACGGTGCACGCCTGGCGCGAGCGCGTCAGCGACGCCAATGCGGCACGGCTTTGGCTGCAAAAGCAAAGCTATGTGCGTAGCGACCACGTTTCACTATTAGGCTGGGCGAATGGCGCCGTGAGCGCGTTGTGGACGATCCGGCTAACGACGGCTCGGCATCGTGACGCTACGGATTTCCGCTCCGCCGTTGCGTTTTATCCGAATTGTCGGCGCCTTCTGCAGAGCGCGTGGAGCGCGCGGGTGCCGACCTTGATTCTTATAGGCAGCGCCGACGATTGGACGCTTGCCTCCACATGCCAACAAATGGTGGCCGGGGCTCGCGGCCGCAGCGCGCATGTGCAGTTCGTCGTCTATCCGGGGGCGCATCATGAGTTCGATCGCGCCAATACCCCGATCAGGCTGCGTACCGGGCTCGTCAATACTGTCGACCCTTCCGGCAGAGCGCACGGCGGCACCAATCCCGCGGCACGGACCGACGCATTTAAGCGGGTGCCGCAATGGCTGGCGCGCTAAAAAAGAAAACGCCGCGCCGAGAGCGATCGGCGCGGCGGGTTAGAAGGCCGGTTGGCGGCGCGACTTACCAGCGGCAATGCACGCGGCCGTAATAGCCGCGCCAGCAATGACGGTGATGGCGATACCAACGGTGATGATACCGATGGTGGTGATGATACCAATAGACCGGCGTCACGTTGTTTTGGTCGGCGGTAACCGCGCTGCCCAGAGGCGCAATCGGCGCGGCTTGCGACCCGCCTGAAACGGCCAACATCAGCGGCGCCGCGACCGCCATCACAAAGACAGTCCGTGTCATTTTCATTCTCCTTGTTCTTCTCCTGCGGCGCGAACCTGTGCGAGCGCATAACACCCAAAACATGATGACGGTTCCGCGATACTCCAATTTCACTTTGATGAATGGATTGTCAGAAACGTGTTTGACCCGCCAATAATGCTCGCGAGCCAGCACTGCGATCTCTGCGATCGAATGAGCGGTGAATTCAATTCGGCGTGTTTAGAACAAGTCGCCTTGGCTTGAGGTGCCGGTGCGGCGCGCACGCGGTTTGGACGGAGCGGATGCATTTTCCGTTGCCGGACTGTTTTCAGCACGCGCACCGATCCGGCCGTCGGAAAATTCAATCTCGAGCGGCATGCCCGCGGTGATCGCTGCGGCCGTCCGCAAGGGGCGCCCCTTGGCATCGCGCACCAGGGCAAACCCGCGCGCCAACACGCCTCGATATGAGAAGGCCGCAAGGAGTTCACCGCCGCGCTCGGCGCGCGAGGTGCGCACAGCAATGAGCTGGCGCACGGCGCGGCTGGCGCGTTCGCCGAAGGCCGCCACCCGTTCGCGCTCTCGCCCGATACGGTTGCGATGAACGGCCAGGTTGGCGCCGACACCGGCGCGCAGCCGTGACGATAGACTGCCGTACCGTTCGCGGCGCCGCTCGATATTGGCACGCAACAAACGGTCGTTCAGGCGGCCAGCGATCCGCGAGAACCTGACATGATGGACGTGTGCATTGGCGCGGAGCGCCCGGTCGAGACCTGATGCGGCATGATCGAGCCGCTGCCGCGGTAGCGCCAGCACCTCTTCCGCCTTTGGCAGCGCCCGGCTTGCCGAACGCAACTCGGCCCATCGCGCATCATGATTGCGTCGCCAGCAGGAGAGCGCGCGCCGCGACAGCGATTCGATGGCGAGCAGAAGCTCGGTGCGGACCGGAACGGCCATTTCCGCCGCCGCGGTCGGCGTCGGCGCGCGCCGGTCGGCGGCAAAATCGATCAGCGTAACGTCGGTCTCGTGGCCGACCGCCGAGATCAGCGGAATCAAGCTCGCGGCCGCAGCGCGCACAACGATCTCTTCGTTGAACGACCATAAATCCTCAAGCGAGCCGCCGCCGCGCGCGACGATAATGAGATCCGGCCGCGGCGGCAGGAACGCGCTCTCGTGTTCGGGCAATGCGTTGAAGCCGTGGAGCGCGGCGGCAATTTCCGCAGCCGAACCCTCGCCCTGCACCTTGACGGGCCACAACAATACACGCCGCGGAAATCGATCGGCGAGCCGGTGCAGGATATCGCGAATGACCGCGCCGGTCGGTGAGGTAACCACCCCAATGACTGTGGGCAGAAACGGCAGCAGTTGCTTGCGCGCCTCGTCGAACAATCCTTCGGCAGCGAGCTTGCGCTTACGCTCTTCAAGAAGCGCCATCAGGGCGCCGATGCCAGCAGGCTCCAGCGTCTCGACGATAATCTGATATTGCGAGCGACCGGGATAAGTCGTCAGTCGTCCGGTGACGACGACTTCAAGGCCGGCTTCCAGCCGAAGCTGAATGCGCAGCGCCGTGCTGCGCCAAATCACGCCGGCGATGCAGGCGCGGTCATCCTTAAGATCGAAATAGACGTGGCCGTTGCCGTGGTAGCTGACTTTGCCGAGTTCGCCGCGGACCCGCACATAGCCGTAAGCGTCTTCGATCGTGCGCTTGAGCGCCGTCGACAGCTCGGAAACCGTCAATTCCGGCAGGTTAAGGCGGGGCTCGTTCATCGCGGCTTATGGCCCGGCACGGTTGACGAACAGGTAAACTCCATGGCGATTAGTGCGGTTCATTGCGTGCTCGGGTCAAGCCCTGCCGCGGTCTGCAACACGTTCTGATCGATGAATATTCTACTCTTGGGTTCAGGCGGGCGAGAGCACGCTCTAGCTTGGAAAATGGCGGATAGTCCGCTGACCGAGCGGCTTTATTGCGCCCCCGGCAATGCCGGCATTGCCCAACAGGCGGAGTGTGTAGCGCTCGATTTGGCGGACCATCCGGCAATTGTCACTTTTTGCCGCGACCGCCGAATCGACCTGGTCGTGGTCGGACCCGAAGCACCGCTCTGTGCAGGTATTGTCGACGATCTTGAGTCCGCCGGGATCAAGACATTCGGGCCGAGCCGCGCCGCCGCGCAGCTCGAAGGATCCAAGGGCTTTACCAAAGATCTTTGCCGCGCCAACCGGATTCCGACCGCCGCCTATGAGCGCTTTAAGGATGCTCGTGCCGCCAAGGCCTATATCCGCTCTCACGGCGCGCCGATTGTCGTGAAAGCCGACGGGCTTGCCGCTGGCAAGGGTGTGGTCGTGGCGCAGAGCGTGGCCGAAGCCGAGGTGGCGGTCGATATGATGTTCGGCGGCGGCTTGGGCGAAGCCGGCGGCGAGATCGTCATCGAAGAGTTTCTCGACGGCGAGGAGGCCTCGTTCTTCGCACTGTGCGATGGCGAAACCGCAATTCCATTGGCGACGGCGCAGGATCACAAGCGCGCCTTCGATGGCGACAAGGGACCCAATACCGGCGGCATGGGCGCTTACTCGCCCGCGCCCAATATCGATGCTGCAATGAGCGACCGGATCCTGAATGAGATCATCGCGCCGACCATGCATGCGATGAAGGCCATGGGCACGCCGTATAAAGGCGTGCTCTACGCCGGGCTGATGATCACGCGGCAAGGCCCAAAGCTCATCGAATACAATGCCCGCTTCGGCGATCCGGAGACACAGGTGCTGATGCCGCGGCTGATGTCCGATCTGGTGCCGGCGTTGTTGGCAAGCCGCGACGGGATATTGAAATCATTCGACTTGCGCTGGTACGAGACGCCGGCGCTGACCGTGGTGATGGCAGCGCATGGCTATCCGGGACATTATGCGCGTGGCACCGTCATCGAGGGCCTGGATGAGGCGGCGGCGGTCGAAGGCGTGCAAATCTTCCATGCCGGCACCAAAGCCGAGGGCGGCCGCATCCTCGCCAATGGTGGTCGCGTGCTGAACATCTCGGCGACGGGAAAGACGGTGCGCGAAGCGCAGGCGCGCGCCTATGCGGCGATCGCGCGCATTCGCTGGCCCGAAGGCTTTTACCGGCGCGATATCGGTTGGCGCGCCGTAGAACGGGAGAGTCGCGTCTAATGCCCGATCTCGCGGATCTCTTCCCCGGCTATGAGTCGCGCTGGATCGAAATCTCCGGCGGACGCATTTTCGCCCGTGTCAGCAATGGCGGCGGGCCGCCGCTTCTCCTCCTTCACGGCCACCCTCAGAGCAATGTGATGTGGCACCGCGTTGCGCCAACGCTTGCGCAGCGCCTTACGCTCGTGATCGCCGACTTGCCGGGCTACGGCTGGTCGGCAGCGCCGCCGGCACAGCCCGACCATGCGCCCTACACCAAGCGCGCGATGGCCCAGGCCATGGTCGAAGCAATGCAGACGCTCGGTTTTATCCGCTTCCGCTTAGCCGGCCATGATCGCGGCGGACGCGTTGGCTATCGGCTCGCGCTCGACCATCGCGGCCGGCTGGAGCAGCTTGCGGTACTCGACATCGTCACCACCTGGGACATGTGGCATCGCATGGATGCGCGGCTCGCCGCGCGCGCCTGGCACTGGATGTTTCTGGCTCTGGCGGAACCGTTTCCCGAAAGGCTGATCGCGCACGATCCGAAGTTCTTTTTCGATTATCGTGCTGCCGCGGGCGCAAAGGCGCAGAGCGTGGATTTCTTCGATGCGCGTGCTCTCGCGCATTATCATGCAGCCTACCAGGATCCGCAGCGGATCCACGCCATGTGCGAAGATTATCGCGCCGGCCGGACCACCGATCTCGAACACGATGAGGCCGATCGCGCCGCTGGCAAAAAAATCGGCTGCCCCGTTCTCTCCTTGTGGGGCGCGCAAGGCCTGCCGGCCAATGCCGGCCTCGATCCGCTGGCCTGCTGGCGCGACTGGGCCACTGATCTGCGCGAATCGCCGGTCGCGAGCGGCCACTATCTGCCCGAAGAAAATCCGGCGGCGACGGCGGCGGCCTTGCTTGATTTCTTTAACGCCGGGACATGACGACCAGCGAACGTCAAAGCGCTTTCTCGGGCACGCGCGAGGTCGCCGAACGGCTGCGATTCGATGTCGCGCGCCTGGAAAGCAATTTGAGCGCACATCTGCCGGACTTCGCCGGTCCCGTACGCGTAAGCCAATTCAAAGGCGGCCAATCCAATCCGACCTATCTCATCGAAACGCCGCTGCGCCGTTATGTGTTACGCCGCAAACCGCCGGGGAAGCTGTTGCCATCGGCCCACGCTGTTGACCGCGAACATCGCGTCATCAGCGCACTTTACGCGCAAGACTTTCCGGTCGCCGAGCCGCTGCTTTACTGCGCCGACGAAAGCATTATCGGCACCGCTTTCTTCCTCATGGCTTTCGCCGATGGCCGGGTGTTCTGGGAGTCGCACATGCCGGATTCCTATCCGGTGGAACGCGCCCAGGTGTATGACGGCATGAATGCGGCGCTCGCCCGCCTGCATGCTTTTGATCCCGCGGCGATCGGGCTTGGCGATTACGGCCGCGGCGAACGGTATGTAGCCCGGCAGGTGGCGCGGTGGTCGAAACAATATCGCGCCTCCGAGACCGAGCGAATCGACGACATGGAGCGGCTTATCGACTGGTTACCTGCGCATCTGCCGCCCGAGCAGACCCCACGCCTCGTGCACGGAGACTATCGGCTCGACAATATGATCGTCGCCGCCGACACGCCCACGATCATCGCGGTGCTGGATTGGGAGCTCTCGACGCTCGGCGACCCGCTGGCCGATTTCTCGTATCACTTGATGCAGTGGCACATGCCGCACTCGGATGCCGGGACCGGTTCGCTCGTCGGGTTCGACCTCGGGGCGCTCGGCATCCCCTCGCTTGACGCCTATATCGATCGCTATGTGGCGAGGACCGGCCTCGATCCCCGGCCGCATTTGCCGATCTATTTCGCCTATAATTTTTTTCGTCTTGCCGCGATCTTGCAGGGCATCGCCGGGCGAGTGCGCGATGGCACCGCGACCAGCGCACTTGCCGCCAGCAAGGCGCAAGCGGTGCGGCCGCTTGCCGCCAAAGCTTTCGAGTTCGCCTCCCAGGCCGGCGCATGAAAAGTTTCGCTTTGGCACTTGGCGGCGGTGGCGCACGTGGGCTCGCCCACATCGCGGTCATAGAGGCGCTCGACGAGATGGGCGTGAGGCCCACTGCAATCGCCGGCACCTCGATCGGCGCGCTCGTCGGCGCCGCTTACGCCGCGGGCATGCGCGGTAAGGACATCCGTCACCACGTCATCGCCTTCGCGCACGATTGGGGCCAGACCCGGCGCCGGCTGATGACCGCACGCGCCGGCAAGCTCGGCGATTTATTGTATGGGCGATTGAGCCAAGCCACGCAGATCGACCCTGAGAAGTTTTGCGAACAATTCATGCCGGCGCAAGTGCCCGGCGAATTTTCTGCCTTGGCCATTCCGTTCATCGCCATGGCGACCGACCTGCACCGCCGCAGCGAATTGGCGATGGCGTCGGGCCCGTTGCGCCCGGCCTTGGCTGCCTCGATCGCGATACCCGGCGTGTTCCGCCCGATGATCATCGATGGCCGCGTCCTGATCGACGGCGGCGTCACCAATCCCCTGCCCTTCGACAAGCTCACCGGACGCGCCGATCGCGTCGTCGGCGTTGATGTCTATGGAATCCCCGAAGGCGAGCGGATCGACGTACCCAACATCTGGGAAGCCCTTTACACGACAGTCATGGTGATGGGCAGCGCCATCGTCGCGGCGAAACTCGACCATGCCGCCCCTGATCTTGTGATCCGGCCCAATGTGAGCATCTTCCGCACGCTAGGTTTTCTGCAGGCGAGCGCAATTATCCGCTCCGCCGAAGCGGCAAAGGCCGAAATAAAGGAAAAGCTCGGCGCGCTGCTCAACGACGCTCCTTGAAGAATTGCTTGAGTAAATCGCCGGCCGCCGCTTCGGCGAACCCCCCATAGATCTCCGGCCGGTGATGGCAGCTGGCCGAAGTAAAAAACTTCACGCCGTTTTCGACTGCCCCGCCCTTGGGATCGGAAGCGCCGTAATACAGACGGCGGACCCGCGCGAATGACAACGCGGCAGCGCACATCGCGCAGGGCTCGAGCGTGACATAGACATCGCAACCATCGAGACGCTCGGAGCCGAGCCGATGCACGGCATGACGGATGGCGATCATTTCGGCATGCGCAGTCGGATCGCGATCGGCCAGCGTGCGATTGCCGGCACGCGCAATCACCTCGTCACCGCGCACCAGTACGCAGCCGACCGGCACCTCGCCGCGCCGGCCGGCGCCGCGCGCCTCATCGAGTGCCATATCCATAAAGGACGTCATTGGAATTCGTTACCGTCGCGGCCGGCCATTAACCGGTCCAATGGAAGCTTGTGCCGCCCATCCACGTCTTTATACACGTCGGCTACGCAAGCAAAGACGAGCATGAAAGAGCAGCCGAACCACCGCAAAACCGGTCAGCGTATCGCGAAAGTCATCGCGCGCGCTGGTCTCGCCTCGCGGCGGGAAGCTGAAGCGTGGATTGCCGCGGGCCGAGTCGCGGTCAACGGCACCACCATCGCCTCGCCCGCGATTGATGTCACCGGCTCGGATCGCATTACGGTCGACGGCGAACCGCTGCCGGTCCGCCAACGTACCCGTCTGTTTCTCTATCACAAGCCGCGCGGTCTGATGACGACGCACGCCGACCCACAAGGCCGACCGACGATTTTCCAAAATCTGCCGCGCGATCTGCCGCGCCTGATCAGCGTCGGGCGGCTCGATTTCAACACTGAAGGCCTGTTGCTGCTGACCAACGACGGCGCGCTGGCACGACTCTTGGAATTGCCCGCGACCGGATGGCTGCGGCGCTATCGCGTGCGCGCGCATGGCGCGATAACGCAAGACCGGCTCGACGGTTTGCGGCGCGGCGTCACCATCGACGACATTCATTATGGCCCAATCGAAGCCGCGCTTGATCGCGTGCAAGGCTCCTACGTGTGGTTCACGCTCGGCATTCGTGAAGGCAAGAACCGCGAAGTCCGCAACGTGCTCGGCCATCTCGGACTAGGCGTAACCCGGCTCATCCGCGTCTCGTTCGGGCCGTTCCAGCTCGGCGAGCTTGGTCAAGGCGAAGTCGAAGAAGTCCGCACCCGGGTGCTACGCGAGCAGCTCGGCGATAAGCTGGCAAGGCTGTCCGAGGCCGATTTCTCGGCGCCGCGCCCACCGGCGCCGCGACAGCCGAGGCACGATGAAACACACCGGGATGGAACGCATCCGGACCCGCGGCAACAGCCGCGAGAACGGACGAAACGTCGCACATCATCCGATCATGCCTGGCGCGTCCACGAAGAAGGCCAACGCACAAAAAAAATGCACCGCGGATTCCGTGGCTCACGCAGCGACCGGGAGAAAACACCAGAGCGAAATGAGCAACCGCAGGCTGATGTTCTGACCGATCGCAAGGGCCGACGGGTTACCGTCGAGCGCTATCTGCGAACATCGCCAACCGAAGCGGCGCAACAAGACGATTTCACGATTCGCCACAAATCCGATCATCATCGTCGAAATCGGCGAGCGGGGCGAAGGTCCAATTCGCCGCCGCGCGGAAAACGCTGATGCGCGTCGTTGGCGGCCGATTGCGCGGGCGCTCGCTGGCCGGCCCGAAGTCGTCAGCCATTCGGCCGACCGCCGACCGGCTGCGCGAGTCGCTGTTCAATATTTTGGTGCATGCCTATGGCGACCCGATCACCGGCGCTCGTGTGCTCGACCTGTTCGCGGGGACCGGCGCGCTTGGCATCGAAGCGCTGTCGCGCGGCGCGGCCTTCGCATTGCTTGTCGATGACGGCGCCGAAGCGCGCGCTCTCATTCGCGAGAATGTCGCCGCCCTTGGGCTCGGCGGCGTGACGCGCATCTTCCGCCGCGACGCGACCAAGCTCGGGCCGGCGCACCCCCTTGAGCCGTTCTCGCTCGCTTTTTTGGACCCACCTTATGGACAGGGATTGGCCGCAGCGGCACTTGTCGCGGCGCGCGACGGCGGCTGGTTAACGCCGGGCGCGTTGCTCGTCGTGGAAGAAGCCGCCAAATCGGCTTTTGCACCGCCGCCGGGCTTTTCCGAGATGGAACGGCGCGCCTACGACGATACCGAATTTGTCTTCTGCCGCCTCATTGAGCGCTGACCGCGGCGAGGTGGATGGAGGTAGCAGCGTTTTCCTAGCGGCGGCCGAATAGCCGCTCAATATCGGTCAGCTTCAATTCGACGTAAGTCGGCCGGCCGTGATTGCACTGGCCGGAATTGGGCGTTCTTTCCATTTCGCGAAGGAGCGCATTCATCTCCTCCGGTTTTAGCCGGCGGCCGGCGCGCACCGAGCCATGACAGGCCATCGAGGATGCAACCTGCATCAGGCGCCGCTCCAGCGGCAGAGTCTCGTCCCACTCGCCCATATGCTCGGCAAGATCGCGAATGAGGCCGGCGCCGTCGATTTCGCCGAGCAGCGACGGCGTTTCGCGCAAAGCCACGGCGCCCGGACCGAACGCTTCAATGACCAAGCCATAGCGCGAGAGCTCGTCGGCATGGCCGATGAGGCGTTCGACGTCGGCTTCATCGAGCTCGACGACCTCGGGAATGAGAAGGATCTGGCGAGGCACACCTGTCTTGGCGATTGCTTCCTTCAGGCGCTCATAGACGATGCGTTCATGCGCGGCGTGCTGGTCGACGAACACCAGGCCGTCTTGAGTCTGCGCCACGATATAAGTGTCATGAACCTGGGCGCGCGCCGCTCCGAGCGGATGATCGAGCAGCGCGCCGTCGCCCGATTGTTCTTCCGACCGCTCAACACCGCTGCTGTCAAAATCGCCGCGCAAGTCTGCCGCCGGAGCGCCGACGGCAAACGCCGATTGCGACGGCGCGGCGAAGCCGCCGCGAAGCGGTGCGAATGCTGCACCGACATCGCGTCTGCGCATTGCCGAATCTCGCCAAGTCGCGGCGGAACGCCCCAGTTGAGGCGAGCCGCGAAAAGCCGCAATCGTCGCCACGCCACCGGTCGTCGCCGCACGCGTCGCCTCGTGCGCCAGCGCGGTCTTGAGCGCATGGACGATCAGCCCGCGCACCAATCCGGCGTTACGAAAGCGCACCTCGGCTTTGGCGGGGTGCACATTGACGTCCACTTCCGACGGCGGCAGCGACACGAATAAAGCGAGCAGCGGATGCCGATCACGCGGCAGATAATCGGCGTAAGCCGCGCGCACCGCGCCCAACAACAATTTGTCGCGGACCGGCCGACCGTTGACGAACAGATATTGGCCGAGCGAATTGGCGCGGGTGAGCGTCGGCAACGCGGCAAAACCCTCGACCCTGACTTCCTCGCGTTCAGCCGCCGCTTCGACCGCATTGGCGCGAAACTCGGCGCCAAGCACATCGCCGAGCCGCACCAAGCGACCGGCGGAGTCAGCAAATACCGCGGCGAAATGCGATGGCGAGCGCTCCTCGCCCGAAAGCGTGAAGGCGACATCGGGCCGGCTCATTGCAAGACGCCGCACTACATCGCGCACGGCCTCGGCTTCGGCCCGATCGCTTTTGAGAAATTTCAACCGGGCCGGCGTTGCATAAAACAAATCGCGCACCTCGACGCGCGTGCCTTTGCCAAGGGCGGCCGGCTTCACCTCGGACTTGGCGCCGGCGTCTACTTCGATCGCCCAGGCATGCAGCTCATTGGCGTGGCGGGCGGTGATCGCAAGCCGCGCCGCCGCTCCGATCGAGGGCAAGGCTTCGCCGCGGAAACCGAGCGTGCGGATGGCGACAAGATCGTCGTCCGCGAGCTTCGAAGTGGCATGGCGTTCGACCGCAAGGGCCAGATCCGCGCGAGTCATGCCCTCGCCGTCATCAGTAACGCGGATCAGCCGGCGGCCGCCGCCATCTGTGAGAATATCGACGCGCCGCGCCCCGGCATCGAGCGCGTTTTCCACAAGTTCCTTGACCACGCTCGCCGGGCGCTCAACGACCTCCCCCGCCGCGATGCGGTTGACGATGGCTTCGCTGAGTTGGCGAACAGGCATGACCGGCGGTTTTCACTGGTGATTCGACGCCAACGGTAGCCCGGATCGCGGGCTCCGCCTATGCTGCCACCCGCTGCCATGTGGAGCGATGTGGAGGGGAAATGGAGCGGTATTTGCCCGGGGCGATCCTGGCGGGGGCCGGTGTTGCGGTCTACGCAATCGGCTGTGTGCTGTTCCTCGCCCAGCGACGGCAACGCGGCCGCGAAGACGCGAGCAAATCGCTGTTTGTCTACGCGATCGCGCTGATGGTGCTCGGCTTTGCCGCGCTGGGCGCCGGTCTCTTCGCGCTCGAAGTCGCGCAATATCACGCCGTCAGCGGATGACGGTTCAGATCTCAATCAAATGACGATTTTGCCTGCCGGAGCCGCTTGATGCCGGCGCGCCGCTTCTTGCTTTCGATGCGGCGTTCGCGCGCCGCCGCCGGAGGCTTGGTCGCCCGCCGCTTGAGCGGCGGATGCGCGGCCCGGCGGATGAGGTCCAAAAGGCGCGCCAGCGCATCTTCGCGGTTGCGCGCCTGCGCCCGATGGCGTTGCGCGGTGATGACAATGACGCCGTCGCGGGTCAGGCGGGAACCAGCCAAGCGTTCCAGACGGCTGCGCACGTCCGCCGGCATTGAGGGTGAGCGGCGCGCGTCAAAGCGAAGCTGTACCGCGCTTGCAACTTTGTTGACGTTTTGCCCACCGGGTCCGGAGGCGCGGACAAAAGATTCGGTAATCTCGCTTTCGTCGAGCACGATGTTTGCAGTGACCGGAATCATCGCCAATTCCTACCCTGGATTGAGCTTAATTGAAATCGGCAGGACAATGATGAACCCTGGACGCCGCTGGGATGTTGAACTGATGAGTGGCAAATTTGGAGAACCGCGATGAGTATTCCACGTCGCATATTTATTGCCGCGCTCGGGTCCGCGCCAATTCTTGCTTTGCAGGCGCAACGCGCTCTGGCCGCCTATCCGAACCGCCCAATTCATTTGATTGTGCCGTTTGCAGCCGGGGGCAATGCCGACATTGTCGGGCGCATAACCGGCGATCTGATCAGCAAGGCGCTGGGTCAGCCGGTGGTGGTCGAGAACTGCGGCGGCGGCGGCGGCAGCATCGGCGCCGAATTCGTCGCACATGCGACGCCGGACGGCTATACGCTGCTCGTTGGATCAAACGGGCCGCTCACCGTCGATCCGCTCCTTCACGCCAATCTTGGCTATGACCCGCTGAAGGATTTTGCCGCTGTCGCACTGACGAGTTACGTGCCGCACGCCCTCATCCTGAGTAACAAAATTCAGGCCAAGACCATGACCGAACTCGTCGCGCAATCAAAGAACGCCGTAGTGACAATCGCCACCAGTGGCATCGGCAGCGCCACGCATATGACTCTGGAGCGGCTGAAAGCCGCAACCGGGGCCAATCTCACCCATGTTCCCTATCGCGGCGGCGGCGCGCTCATGCCCGATTTGATCAGCGGCAATGTCGATGGCGCCATGACCGAATTCTCGACCGCGCTACCAATGCACCAGGGCGGCCAGGCCCATATCGTCGCCATCGCCGCGCTGCATCGCTCGAAGCTCGCGCCGGACATTCCGACTTTCGACGAGAGCGGCGTGAAAGGTTTCACGGCGCGAAGCTATATCGGCGTGGTGGCTCGGCTGAAAACGCCTGCTGATGTCGTCGACAGGCTGCAACAGGCGATCGTTCAAGGTTTGAGTTCCGGAAGCCCTGCCGCGGAACGGCTGATCAGCCTCGGCTCGGAAGTCGCTTCGCCCGAGCAGATGACCGCGAAAGGATTCGCCGAGTTCATTCGCGCCGATTTTGAGAACATGCGCGAAGCGGCCAAGCTCGCCGGGATCACGCCGCAATAGCTGCGGCGATTCGTGCAATCGGTTCCCCGACCCGCGCGCATTTATACTCGCGGCGAGGGATGTCAGGGGGGCGGCTTTGTTCCGAACAACAGCGGCATGGGTCATCGCGTTTGTCGCCACAATCGGCGTCGCGTGGGCAGATACTGATCTGGTCAAACGCGGCGATTATCTGGTCAATGGCATTCTTACCTGTGGCAACTGCCATTCGCCGAAAGGACCGGCTGGTGATGTTGCCGACAAGGCATTTTCCGGCGGACTAAGCTGGGATGAGCCGCCATTCAAAGTGACGGCGCCGAACATTACCCAGGACAAGCAAACCGGGATCGGCGACTACACCGACGCCGAACTCAAGCGGGTGCTGCGCAAGGGCATCAAGCGTAATGGCGTGCCGGTCGCCATGATCATGCCGAGCGGATTCTATGAGATCATGACCGATCGCGACCTCGACGCGGTGGTCGCTTATCTGCACACGATCAAGCCGATCACGAACACGGTGCCCGATCCGGTCTACAAGATGCCGCAGGGGCATCCGATTCCGCCGGGCGGCGACACGCCGTTCACGGAGGCAGCACTAAGCGAGAAAGTGAAGAAGGGCTTCTATCTCGTCACCATTGCGCATTGCATGGAATGCCATACGCCGATGGGGCCGCACGGGCGGGAGTTCGCGGCCAGACTCGGCGCCGGCGGCTTCGAGTTCCCGGGACCTTGGGGTGTCTCGGTGTCGCGCAACATCACGTCAAGCAAGGACAAGGGCATCGGTGCCTGGACCGACGACGAGATCAGGCGCGCCATGACCCAAGGCGTCAGCCGCGACGGCAGCAAGCTCAAACCGCCAATGGGCTACCACTATTATGCGACGGTCGCTGCGGATGATCTCGACGCAATAGTCGCCTATCTGCGCACCGTGCCCGCCAAAGAGTGAGCGCTCAACCCAATCCCAAACCGCCCATCAATTGGCGATTTGCTGGAAAATTAAAAACGCCACCACAATAAACAGCGTCCCGCCGCCCACAAACAACGCCGGGCGGGCGCGCGCGACGTGCTGCCCGCGCTCGGAGATGCCCCCGATCAGCAGCAACAACCCCACCGGCAGGCAGATGAGGGTGGCGTAGAAAACGCCCACATAGGAAAAGCCATCGTCGTACAGATTATTCCAGTTCTCGATCGGCGGAACTAGACTCCAGCCCCAGAGGAAAAGCATCGATGCGGCGACTGCGAGAAAGGTAACGCGCAGCCTTGGCGATGCGGTAATTCCCGCCTGGTCCATTCGGCTGCCCTTTCCTCCGCCGTAGCGGACGGGCGATGCGGATTAGTTCGGCTTGCTCGAGGCAAAACCCTGCGGCTTGCCGACCACCGTCACCAACAGTCCCTTATCGAGCAGCCGCTTGGCGACGCGGCGCGCATCGTCAAGGGTCACCGCTTCGATCATGGCGGTGCGGCGGCTGAAATAGTCGGTGCCGAAGCCGTCCAGCTCCAATTGCACCAATAATGCGGCAATTTTCGTCGAGCTGTCGAGGTTAAGAACAAACGCGCTGTTGAGATAGCGCTTTGCCTCCACAAGCTCGCCCGCGGTCGGGCCGTCCTCGGCGAAGTGGCGGATTTCTTTTTCGATCAGATCGACCGTCTCGCCGGCGCGGTCTGCCCGCGTCGCGGTGCCGCCGAGCAGCACCGCCGCATGATCAAGCCAAACCAGACTGTCGGACACCGAATAAGCAAGCCCGCGTTTTTCGCGAACTTCTTGATAAAGCCGCGAGTCCGTCGAGCCGCCGCCGAGAATGTGATTGATCAAATAAGCGGCCATGAAGTCCGGATCCTGGCGGGGAATTCCGGGCCCGCCGAAATCGACGACCGTTTGCGGGACATCGAGGCTAACTTCGATCCGGCGTCCGAGCCCGCGCGGCGCTACATTGGCGATCGGATATAGTTCAGGCTTTTGCGGCAGCGCGCCGAAAGTGCGGTCGAGCAGCACCTTTAGCGTTTCGGCATCGATATCGCCGACCACCGCAATCTTCAAATTCTGCCGGGCGAGAATCCGCTGTGCATAGGATTTGAGGTCGGCGATTGAGATGCTCGACACCGTCTCTGACGTGCCGTTCACCGGGCGGCCATAAGGGTGGCCCTCGAACGCCGTTTCCCACCAGCGCCGGCTCGCAATATCGGTCGGACTCGTGGTCTCGCGGCGAAGCAGCGAGAGTATCTGCGCGCGACTGATCTCGACGTCTTTGGCGTCGAACCGCGGCGCCGTGACGGCGAGGCGCAAAAGCTCGAATGCCTCGTCACGATTCTCGGTGAGCGTGCGCATCGTGCCGTGAATCGTGTCACGCTGCGCGGAAAAATTCATTTGGATCGCTTTGCGTTCCCGGCGATCTGTAAAAGCAGTGGAATCAAGGTCGCCCGCGCCGGCATCGAGCAGCGAAGCTGTAAGCGCCGCCGTGCCGGCTTTGCCGGGCGGATCCTGAACGGCGCCGCCGACGAAGGCAAATTCCACCGCGATCAACGGGACCGCCTGCTCATGCACCAGCCACGCCTCGATACCACCCGGACTTACCACGCGTTCGATCGTCGTTGCCCCAGCAGAGGCCGCAAACAGGATGCTTGCTGCGATCGCCGCCGCGAGGCTAACCACGCGTATCGCTCTCACGACCGCTTCTCCTCAGATTGCAGGGTTTTGACGAGATAGCCGGTGACGGAGCGCCGGCGATCGAGCCAAGTGCGCGCCGCGTTCTGCACGGCCTCCGCCGTCACCGCACGAATGCGGTCTGGCCAAGCGCGAACATCCTCGACCGTCTGCCCGCTAACCAGGGCGGAGCCATACCAGCGCGCCAAAGTCGCCTGGTTATCCTCGGCGTAGATAGCCTCGGCGATCAGCCGCGTTTTGGCGCGGTCGAGTTCATCGCTGCTGACGCCATGGCCGATCAGCTCGGCAAGGATGCCATCGATCGCCGTCTCAAGCCGAGGCAGCGAGACTCCCGGCTTCGGCACGCCAAAGACTGCAAATTTTGCGTAGTCGACGGCGGTACCGGAATAGGTGGCGCCGGCATTGAGCGCCAATTCCTGCTCGACCACGAGCGCGCGGTACAAACGGCAGTTTTCGCCGCTGCCCAGCACGTGCGCAAGCACCTCGAGCGCTTCGCTTTCGCCGGGCTTGGCCGAGCTTTCCGACGGCACGAGGTAATCGCGGCTCACGCTCGGTT